>JAFRCB010000267.1 GCA_017404585.1 Lachnospiraceae bacterium | reverse complement strand
TACGATCAGGGAAACCTTCGAATGCATATTCACGGCGATGGATCAGAGGCAGCATTATCTCATGATGATGGATTCTGTTCGGTAAAGACATATTTCAGATTGAATATGGGTATTCCCGAAATCAAGTTTATGGCAAGATGCTAAGATTATTGAGCAGCCTCGTCAAAAGATTAAGTTCACACAATCACCAAAAAATGACGGGATATTCATCCCGCCTACGGTGGCCCAAGAGCTAACGCCCAAGCCATTGAAACTGATTCATATGTGTAAGCATATAATATGTCTTGAGAGCTACAGAATCAGTCTAATTCCAAATCCACCAAAATACCGATCCGGCCCTGTGAGGGTGCAGAGCCGGACCGGGTAATAGGCGTACGGAGAGTGTCTCACTGAGGCCTATGATTTTTGATAAAATTCGCAGGAATAACCATCGGCTGCAAGATTCAGGCCCTCGATCCATGGCGGAGTTCTGGCCATCTGCTCACATATGGCGTCCAGAGACACATCCTCCCTGCACTCGATTATAAGCTCGTCATGTACGTGACCGCATATAAAGCAGTGCGCCAGGGTTCTCATGGCATAGGCCAGGATATCCCTGCTTATTGCCTGAGTAATATTTTCCACAATTTTCGGGCCGTAGCTCTCGATACGGCTCCAATTTTTTTGAGCGTCTGTCCCCATGTATGTTATGGACTCTCCTCCGAAGCGGTTCTCTCCGATGCGTGGCTTAACATATGCAAGCCTTCTGCCTGAGGGAAGCGTGATGAACATGAAACCTCTCTCATAACTAAATCGGATGCCGTGAGTGCTCGTCGTGACTCCTTTTCGTATGCATTCCTTAGCAGCCTTATCCACAGCCCACCAAAGAGCAACTATGTTCGGATTGGATGCTCTCCAGTTCACTACTATGCCTTTCAGCTCATCCTCGGTAAGACCCATCTCGAGCCCGCCCATCGCCTTCATAGCGCCGACTGATCCGCCGTATCCACAGTTGTGGACGAGTTTTCCCGATACGGTAAAACGATGATATCTTCCGGCATTTATTATGTCGTAAACACGTGCAGTGCGTATATTGTCACTATCCGGTAATCCTGAGCTTATGTCATATCCGGATTTCAAAAGTGACGATCCCGTTGAGGCGGCGATTCCAAATTGTACCGGCTCAGGTTTCCCTTCAATGAAGACAAGGTGGTCAGGAGTTGCTGTGAGTCCCTCATATGAGATAACTTCCCTGATTCCTTTATATATAACGCCTTCATGCTGTACAAATTCCTTTCCATCCCATACGCGGTCGTGTAAAGAAATATTTTCGATCGGTATGAGACCATGATCTGTTAATACAAGCTCACCTTCAGCTATGCACGCAAGTTCAGCGACCTTACCTTTCTGACGAAGATGGGCATTCCGGCCATGCTTCTCGACCGGTACATGAAACATCGCCTGAGCCGAAGCGCAGTAGATATCCCCGCCACGCCTGAACACTTCGGATCGCCACTTTTCTCCGGCTATGTGCGCAAGAACTCTGGCCTCAATGGCGCTGAAGTCGCTTACATAAAACATATAACCCTTCCTGGGAATAAAAGCCGTGCGTATAAGCTGAGAAAGCGTATCGGGGATATCCTCGTAAAACATTGACAGCGTCTCGTAATCACCGCTGCGGACGATTGCCCGTGCTTCTGCAAGATCAGGAAGGTGATTCTGCCGTAGATTTTGCATTTGAATGTGCCTGCTGGCCCATCGGCCGGTACGGCTTGCTCCATAGAATTGGAACATTCCCCGTGCTCTATTATCTTCACACATCGTGGCCATCATTTTCTTATACTTCCTTACAGAGGAGCGTGAGATCTGCTGCTTAAGCCTCAACACTTCTTTTACGTCATCAGAAACTGCCGGAATAAGCTCCGAGATCGCGTTCTTATCCAGAGAGTCTGTCTCGATGCCTTTCTCTTTGAGCCAGCCCTGAAGCTGCTGGTTTGAGTTTGGATTTTCAAGTGCGGTCAGGGTGCGCATCTTCTCCATGAGGTCAGACCTTACCTTAGCGTCAATGGCGATAGCATTCTCTACCATTGTTTTATCAAGCAGGATCCCTCTGTCATTGATCTCTTCGGAAAGGTGGTATTCCTCCCATACAGCCTCAGGCACAGGGAAACGTGCAAGCTTTTTCTGGATCCCCATCTCGACTGCTACATCCCTCCGGTTATATTCCTTAAAGGTCTGCCAGCGCTCGGGAGAATCAGACGGGTAGTTTCTCAAAGCCGGATTGTTCTTTGTCGGCTTTCTCGGTACACAGAAGTATCGAATCAGGTTCTTGCCTTCACTCATCTTCTGTTCAGTGAGCTTCAGTACGCTGCTGACCTTCTCAAGCGAGAGAGGAAGTCCCATGAATGCAGCCCATGTCATGGTGCACCGCCATGATGAGGGGTCAAGGTAATTTCCGACAGTATCCTCGGAGATGCTGTAGGATCTGAAGTGTTCAGGATAATTACGTTTCAGCCATATAGACAGAAATATTCTCTCAAAAGATGCGTTAAATGCCCATTTGGTCACTTTGTCATCTGACAGAGCTTCAAGGATATCCTCCGGTATTTTCTCGCCCTGTGCTACATCAATTACCCTGACCGGCTCACCGTCAGCAGAATAGCCGAAGAGAAGCAGTTCAGCATCCGGTGCCTCAGCATAGCGGTATACACCGCAGTCCTTAAGGCTGACAGAAGAAAAGGTTTCGAGATCGATTGAAATTTCTTTCATAGGCCAGTTCCTATTCCATATAAAGGTACGCCCAGTCGGCCAGCTGCTCTTCCGGAGCGACCTGTGAGGCATTGATCTTTTTTACCAATTGTGAGAAGTAGTCCATATCCATGTAATTAAGATATTGGAAGATCAGTGTTTCATGGATAGATGAGGGGAGAATGACAAGCTTTTCCATCTCATGCTGTTCCATGAATTCGTTCAGCTTATCCCTGCAGAGTATGGCGGCAGCGCCTTTTGCCCGGTAGGCAGTAGTGGCGACATAGATCTGGATCCGGTCACCGCCCTCTGATCCGGAGACAGGTTCAACATCTTCGGGAAGCATACTCTGAAGGCTGAGGATACGAACGCTCTGCTCAAGATTACGTTCTGCGGCATGCCAGGCATCATCTTCAGGAAATCCTGCATTGTCAAGAAGATCAGGGGTTACCTTTATGGAATATGATTCATCCGGACCGTCGAATATGAGGATCAGATACTTCTCAATATCCGCAAAGTCCGGGAGCCTTTTGACCAGATTTTCGTCTGATTCACGCTGCAGGGCGATGGTAAGGTGGTCGCGGATCCAGTTTCTATCTGAGAGGTTTTTAGGATCTGTGGGGCAGCCCACCTGGGGCTTATTCGTCTTTTTATTATTGATCATGGTATTTGTCTCCTTAAGAAAAATATGGGCGGCGGTGTTTGTTCCGTCGCCCGATTGTTGGTTACGGATTAGTCCAGAAAACCGTCATCACCGAAGTCTGCGAAATCGTCCTCAGCACGGCTTCTGCCACCGAGGGGCTCACCATCTCTGATCTTCTGGAGGTTGTTCAGACCGCAGGCAATGCCCTTGTTGCCGCCTGTGTTGAACGCGTAGAAGTTGATG
>JAFRCB010000266.1 GCA_017404585.1 Lachnospiraceae bacterium | reverse complement strand
TTTCAATGAAAGCTACTGCCCGCCTTACCACCCCGGCAGTCACGGAACCCCATTTTGAACTTTGATGACTAAACGCCATCATTCTTGCTTTCAGTAGATTAGAGCTGATTTCAATGTTGGTGACTGCCCGCCATGACATCCGGGCAGTCTCGAATCCCCGCTTTGACTTAAGATGACTGAACGCCATCATTCTTACCTTCAGTAGATTAGAGCTGATTTCAGATAAAACGACTGCCCGCTAAACACGCGGGCAGTCTCAAAACGCCGTTTTGAACTTTATTGACCGATTGCCATCATTCTTGCCTTCAGTAGAATCGAGTTGATTTCAATGAAAGTGACTGCCCAGAAACGCGGGAACATACCATTCAGCGCGGCAGCCACTAAATCCTCAAGCATGAATAAAAGAATAACTCTATCTGTTATTAGCCTCAAGCATGAATAAAATAATAGTTCTACCTATAATTATTTAAGAAACCTCTCCATCACCTGATACAGCTCCCTCGGGCCGAACGGCTTGACCAGATGCGCATTCATGCCCGCACTGAAGCTCTCCCTGATGTCCTCCTCGAACGCACTTGCCGTCATGGCCACGATCGGAACGTCCGCAGCCCCGGGCAGGTCGAGCTCGCGAATTGCGCGCGTCGCTGTAAGGCCGTCCATGACCGGCATGCGGATATCCATAGGAATCATGTCGAAGCTCTCACTGTCCTCGGCAAAGATATCGAGGGCTTCCTTGCCGTTCCTGGCGGTGACGACCTCGGCGCCGGTCTTCTCAATCAGCTTGTTGCCAATCTCGATGGTAAGCTTGTGATCGTCGACCAGCAGGATACGGCGGCCGCTCATGACCGGGGTCTCCGAGCTCACGCTTGTCTGCCTTGCGTAGTTCTCGCGCTGCTCGAACGGAATCGGCAGCTTCACGCGGAAGGTGATCTTGGTGTCCTGACCCTGCCAGTTCTCCGCGCGAACCTCGCCGTCCATGGCCACTATGTAGCTCCGGGCGATGATGAGCCCGAGCCCGACTTTATCGGTGACTGCCAGTTCCCGGCTGGTTCTCGATGCTTCGGCATCGAAAATGGCTTCGAGGCGTTCCGGCTCTATGCCGCCGTCCGACTGCACGGACACGCTGAGGGTCGTGCTGTCCCCCTGTCTGTCGAGCTCAGCGACGTTCATGATGACGGATCCGCCCGCGGGCAGGTTGTAGAATGCGTTCGCAAGCAGGTTCCGTATGATCTGGGTCAGTCTGTAGCGGTCGGCCAGGACGACCGAGCTGGCCAGCCGGTCGCGCTTAACAGTGAAGTGCTGTCCGTTCTCGAGAGCCTTCGGGCGGTGCTCGTTTTCGATCTCGGACAGGAATTTTCTCATGTTTACTTTCTCGGGCTGAAGGACAATCTCGTTGTTCTCGATCTGATACAGGTTGATGATGTCCTCCAGGATGCCGGATATGTACTCTCCGGACGTCGCGATTTCCTTGAGGTATCTCTCGAGCACCTCGGGGTTACTCAGCTCCGAGTGGGCGATTTCCGCGAGGCCGATGATAGAGTTGATCGGCGTGCGGACGTCGCGGCTGAGTCTGCTGAGCAGGGATTTTTTTGCAAATGAAGCCTGCCTCTCATCGAGCAGCGCCGCCTGCAGCTTTCTCTGCTCGCTCTGCTCGTTCTCGACGTAGTCTGTCAGATCCTGGACGGAGTAGCAGACAAGGTCCGATATCCCCTCTATGCGGTAGAAGGTAGCCCGCCTGTGCATGTGCCTGTCGCCGCGTCCGTTGAAGCTGTAATATATGCTGTAAGCTGTGCGGGATTCCAGTTCCTTTTCCACGTTGTCGAGTGAGAACTTTTGCCGGAGCTCTGCCGAGCTCATGTTCGCCCTGATGCCGCGCAGCGTCTTAAAAAGGACGGCGTCGTAGTCGCGCCACGGCACCTCCTCGAAGTCTTCGGCGAATCTCAGGTCGTATATATCACAGCACTTGCGCTCAGCGATGTCGATGATGTAGACGCGTTCATAATCATTGTCCAGGAACGTGGCAAGCATACCTTCCATGACCTTTTTCTTCATGGCTTTAACATCATATTTTTTCATGAGCTCTCCCTTCGTGTGCGGTATCGGTATTTTCGTTCTTATTATACCTCAGTGAGGGTGTTTGGCAAATACAGGTATAGCTGGTCGAAATTGGATTTGCAAATGCTTTACTTTACTATTCTCCTTTTTTGTTTTATTCTAATATCAACCAATTCTTTCGACTCATTATCTTAGAGAAACTATCTCCGGCTGAAAGCGTTTTGTCAGAACTCATCCCTGAGAGGCAGGGGCTCTCCGACCGAGAGCGTTCTGTCAGGCCTCACTCACAAAATGGCGGAGCCTCTCCCGCCAGGACCGTTTTTGAGTTTTCGTAATCGAAAGAAGCGGTTTCTCCGCTGAGTCATATGGTTTTTGGAGGATGCATATGGAATACAATAATGAAATTCGGCAGGAGCTTCCACCCAGCTGCGTCGTCGGTATCGGCGCGTCGGCGGGCGGGCTTGAGGCTCTGCAGCAGTTCCTGACATTTCTGCCCGGAAACACGGGGATGTCTTTCGTCATCATTCAGCATCTTGCCCCGGACCACAAGTCGTTACTCACTGATATTTTGGGCAAATACACCTCCATGCCGGTCATCGAAGCCCGCGACGGCATGCAGGTACGGCGCAATCACATTTATATGATCCCGCCGCGCTATAATCTTGAAATCACGTCGGATATACTTCACCTGACGGAGTACAACCACACGAAGATCAACCACCCGATCGACGTCTTCTTCCGCTCGCTTGCCCGGGCCTATGAGAATCGGGCCGTGGCTATCATTTTGTCCGGCACAGGTTCAGACGGTACAAATGGTATCCGCTCCATCAAGGAACAGAACGGCGTCATCATCGTCCAGTCACCCGAGAGCGCCAAGTTCGACGGCATGCCCCGCAACGCGATTGCCACAGGTTTTGTCGACATCGTGCAGGCCCCGGACGCGATTGCCCGCGAGATGGCCCACATCTCCGCCTCCCTGGTCGACGCGACGAGCAAGCTCCAGCTGACGGATGAAGATCTTCTCTCCCAGGTGTTCTCTATTTTACAGAATATCACGAACACAAATTATACCTATTATAAACAGACGACGATCCTTCGCAGGATCGAGCGAA
>JAFRCB010000265.1 GCA_017404585.1 Lachnospiraceae bacterium | reverse complement strand
TGCATCCGTGTAAGAGCGAACGTGACGGATGCTATCGATCCCAATCGTGATACCCGGACTGAAATTGCCGTCCTCAATATCAAGATGCAGAAAACCGATGGATTGAAGGCGCGTTTCTCATTTTCCATCCTTGTCACAAAAACCGATTTTGCGTTGTTGTGGCACACGGGGGAAAATGAATACCGGCAATAAGCATTGCGATCTCACGCAAGGAAATGCTGTTGGCGGTACCCGGGAGGTTTCCAAAGGAGGGCCGGGAGGCCTGCCTTTGGCACACGATCTTGCTTGCAAGGTCTAGTGTGTTATACCTTTTGCTCCGCGAGGCGGGCAAAGGGGTGATGTCGCCTTTCCGGACAGCACACCTTTACCCGCTGAAAACGGCAGCTAAAAACTGCGAAGGGACGAGCAGAGTTTGGCTGCTGTTTTCATGAAGGAAGCGAGTGCGGAATGCAATGGAGCATGAGCTTCCGGCGGAACAAGAGGTATATAAAAGCTCCCGTCTCCCGTCCCTCGTCCCGCCGCGGCGCCGTTTCTCAAAAAGATGCTTTCAAAATGCTAGCACGTTTCGGATCTGTATGCTCGGAGTGCTTTCAAAATGAAAGCATCTTCTCGCGTTTTGCTAATCCACCCATCGAATGATCATGCCGCGGTCGGAGTCGGTGCGCGATGCATTGCAGGAAAGAGTGCGTGCTTGCACAGCCTGTGGTGCTTCCCATTCGTACCAAAACGGAACGGTCAGCTTTTTCGGGAGCTTATCATTTTCGATTGCCCGGATCTCGTGGATCGCGCGTTTTGCGAAAGGCTGGCTTTTGGTATAATCTCCGTCTGCCAGCTTTGTGATCTCGGTCTTGTTTTTCAAAAAGTCAAAACGGATCTCGCCCCAGTCGCCGTCGTAGTCTGCCCAATAGGAGTAGACTGCGGCGGCGATTTTTTTGCTTTTCTTCTCCTGAGAAACCAGCCGCAATTGCAAAACATGAAAGACCTCATGCCCGGCCAGATGCTTCATCATCTTTTCCAGCGCCCGCTGATACGCGCGCTCCGCGCCGCTGGCTCCGCTGCCCTCGAACAGCACGGCGAGATCTTCAAAGCCGACGCGCTTCCTCCAATCACTGACGCGCCCGCAGATCATGCAGATCGCGTTGCGCTTTTCCAGCAGCGTCTGCTCGCGGAAGCTGAGCCTTTCAAACGCTTCCTGTACCCACTCGGCTTGGACCCAGCCCCACAGAACAGAAGCGTACTCCCAGCTGTCGTCGTGACTGACATCAGGATCGCGTTCAAAGAGATTTCCATCGTCGTCTCTTTCTGTGCGGGGATAGAAGTCCGCTCGGCTTCGATTCTTCAGCGCCGTAGCCAGATGCGCTTCTGCTGTCTGTTCGCTGCAGTGCTCGGCCTCGGCAATGGCCTTGACTGCTTCCCGTGTTTTCTCATGATTCTCACGATAGAGTCTTCCGGCTTTTCGGACTGCTTTGTATTCATCGAGACTTGCGAAGGAGCCGCCCTCTTCATTTTTGCGCTGCCCGATCATGGCGTTTTCAATGTCATGATGCGCAAAGGTCAGAAAGCTCGCGCCGCCGTTGGGATCATAGTCTGGCAAAACCTCCAGCATGGCATGCACGCAGGCCAGCTTATAATCGAACAGGCGATCCGGCTCGGTATTCCGAAAACCTTCTCGCAGAAGAAAACCGCGAATACGGCGGTTGAGCCGTTCCTCATACACATGAAGGAAGAACGAAAAACCGTTTTCATCCCCGTGGGCAGCCATCACAATATAATCATTGATGTTTTCCGCCTTCGGCGGATCGGGAGAAAGCTGAAATGCCCGTTCCGCCTCCAATATCGTGAGACCGCTGCCTTCCTCGGCGCAGAAAGGATATTTCTTACCATAGACAGCCACGGTCTCACCTCCATTCGCTTTCAACTTGTGGCTTCTGCCAGGAGCGCATCCTGTTCCATTTCGTCCGCATAACTGCCGTTGGCATAGGCGGCATCGGAAATGGCATGCTCCAGCTTGTTCTTGGCAAGGCGCTTCATCTTTTCCGCTGTCGCCTCATCCAATGTGCCCCGGCGCATGTAAACCTGGATTGTATTCATGCGTCGGTTATAGATCACCTTCAGCGGATGATCGTCTGCCAGCTCCCGTTTCTCCCGCCCCTGCAGATTTCCAAGCTGCCGGCAGGTGCGGCCCTTCGGATCGCCGGGGGCAAATCCTCCGCAATACTTCGTGTGCCGGGCGTCGGTGGTCAGAAACCATCTTCCGCAGATCGGGCATTTTCGTGGGGCGTGACCGAAGCAAAGACCCTCAAAGATATCGGACCGGAGCATCCCCACAAAGGAGACATAGTGAATCCTCTTCACAATCTGCGGATCGTCTTTCCCGGGCAGGATTGTGCTCAGATACTGCACGGACAGATTGACCAGCGACATCCAGGACGGTTCGGGGAGCGAAAACTCCGGGGATTCCGGGAAAAACTCGCCGAAGACTGCCGCATAGTCCTCCGGTGCTCGGTCGCTTTCATGCAGGGCTTGGGCAAAGGGAAGCAGGCCTTGTTTGAACATGACAAGTGAATCCGGCAGCTGTGCGCAGATCGCGATCACTTTTGTGAGCCCAAGTCCGCTTTTGAGCTGATTGGTCATGGCGGCAGGCAGATTCATGGCGGCGAGCTTCATGTAGGCTTCCGCCTTTTTCATGTTTTCCTCGGTGAAGATCTCCGGGATGCGCTTGAGGTAATACGAATAATCCAGCAATGGAAACGTATTTTCTTTCTGCAGCAGCTCCAACATTTGCAGGATGCTGTCTCTGCACGGCGCGAGCAACTCCGGTTTGAGTTGGAGCTTGTTCACAGCCTCAACCGCCGCCAGCAGAGGCAGGCTGATCTGTTTCAGCCTGTCGATCACATCGTCCGGAATGTTCAGCGCGGCACAGCCGATGGTGCCGGAGGGCAGCGTGATGCCCTGATAGGAGACCTCGTCACGCCAATAGTCCAGTGTCAGCAAATTGGGCTCGGCAATCTTCATGGGAATACCCCCTTTCTTCTCTGGCAAAGAACATTATCTCATAAAAGGTGTCCCAAATAACGGACTTGGTAGCTTCTGGGAGCACTTTTTTCACCATCATTAAATCCCATTTTTCATGCGGAAATAGTCGAAATCCGCCGAGATCAACAGGACTTCGTCGGATTTCAAAATAATAGTTTGGCATTCTGCGAACTATATGAAAAAACGGACTCACAATCATCTGCGCATCTGTACCAGCGCAAACAATACTGAGTCCGTTCTCTTCTACGATTGATTATATGATTTTTGATAGATCCCGCCGATTATATACGAGCGCTCGAACCTCCATGACATTTCCGATCACAACATAGAATACGAAATAGTTCTTTACCGGGATCGCGTAGTAGGTATGTTCACGGTCCCGCTTGGATGGATAGGGCTGAAAAGCTTCCGGCGCTTGCAGGCGTTCATAGATTGCGGCCTCGACCGCATCAATGAAGTTGTCTGCGGCGATGGGGTTTTTCAGACGCTCGGAGATATAAAAGACCGTCTCACTCAGTTGTTCCTCAAACAGCGGAAGGATCCGCAGTTCATAATGCCTTCTGTCCATGAACGCCTTTCCGCACACGGCTGAACACTTCATCGGCTGTGTAACGCACGTCGGACATGGCAGCGGCCTTATCTGCCTCATCCAAGGCCAGCTCAATGCCGTCTGTCAGAGCCGAATACTGCTCCAGACTCATGACCACCATAGAACCGTAACCGTTCTTCGTGAGAAAGACCGGCGCGCCGGTGCTCATGACTTCTTCCTCGATCTCCGGATACTTGTTCCGCAGATCGGATACCGGACGAATATTGATCATCTTGATCCCTCCTTTGCTATCAGAATTCTATCACAACTTTATCATATGCGCAAGAGGGACTTTTATTCTCTTCACGGGGCGGTCTTATCTGCCCGGTCTTTTCAAAAAAGTGCAGCGACTGAAATCATCTGTCCATCCGTACTTGTGTCCCGCTGTCATGTTTTTTGAAATTGTCCTGTCATGCCATTAGCCTGCTTTTTCGCTTTTTCCTCATAATATTCATGGAGGGGCAAACAAATCGTCCCTACTATCAATCATGAGGAGGATTGCATATGACAATCTACGAAAAAGCGAAAAGCCTTGTCACCGCCCGCGAGGCGGCGGAACACTATGGGCTGACAGCAAACCGTTATGGGATGGCATTGTGTCCTTTCCACGACGACCACAATCCCAGCCTGAAGCTGGATGAGCGTTTCCACTGCTTTGGCTGTGGGGAGGACGGAGACGTGATCGACTTCATGGCGAAGTTCTTCAACCTGACTCTGCACGAAGCGGCACAGAAGCTGATCAATGACTTCGGGGATGGAGAGTTCATCCCGGACGCACCTTCGCCGCCCAAGCCGCCTGACCCGGCCCAACGCTGTCATGATGTGCTGCTGGATCTGGAGGTCCGGCTGCACCGGCAGAAACGGGAGACCGCACCGCAAAGCATGGACGATCCCATCACAACGGAATACGCACAGAACTGCCAGATGTACGATTTCATCGTAGGTCTGGCAGATTTGCTTTCCGGGGGCACGGAGCAGCAGAAAGCGGACGAGATCGCTTACCTGACCGGCGGCGTGCTGGATCACTACGAGCGCGTATTGCAGAAGGAGGTGATCGTGTATGACGACATCTTCTGAAAGCCCGTCCTGGCTGGACGGAGACAAGATCGACGAGGTACTGTTCTGTGAGGAACTCCGCGCTGAGCACCCGATGCTCTGTATCCATGAGGTCTTCTTCACCGTGGACGGCAAGGTGACGGACGAGGGCTGGATCAAAAACGCCATCTTTGAAAAGCTCAAGCCATACGTCCGCCGCGGACTCTCCCGTAAGATCGCATCCCTGCTGGATACGCTGCGCGCCTGCTGCTATTCGTCGCCTCTCCCGATCAACCACGACCGCATCCATGTGGCCAACGGCACACTGTTCCTGGATGGACGCTTTGAGACGAGCAAAGATTTCTGTCTGAACCGGCTGCCGGTGCGCTATGATCCGGAAGCAGCTTTCCCGAAAAAGTGGCTCGCTTTTCTCAATGATCTGCTGATCCCGGAGGACATTCTGACCCTGCAGGAGTTCATGGGCTATTGCCTGATCCCCAGTACGAAGGCGCAGAAAATGCTGATGCTGGTGGGCAAGGGTGGAGAAGGCAAATCCCGCGTCGGGATCGTGTTCTCCGCGCTGCTGGGTACGAACATGTACAACGGCAGTATCGCCAAGGTGGAGACGAGCCCCTTTGCCCGCGCGGATCTGGAATACGATCTGCTGCTGGTGGACGATGACATGAAGATGGAAGCGCTGCCCCAGACCAATATCATCAAATCCCTGGTCACGGCAGAAATGCCGATGGATCTGGAGAAGAAGGGCAAGCAGAGCTACCAGGGCACCATGTACGTGCGGCTGCTCGGCTTTGGCAACGGGACTCTGAAATCTCTCTATGACCGCAGTGTCGGCTTCTTCCGTCGGCAGATCATCCTGACGGTGAAGGATCGCCCGAAGGACAGGGTTGATGATCCGTTCCTCTCGGAAAAGCTGTGCGGCGAGATCGAGGGGATCCTGCTCTGGGCGCTGGAGGGACTGCACCGGCTGCAGGCCAACGACTACAAGTTCACGATCAGCGCACGCAGCCGGGAGAACATGCAGGAGAGCATGACCGAAAGCAACAACGTGATCGAGTTCCTCAAATCTGAGGGCTACATCGGGTTCAAGGCGGACCTGGATATCAGCTCCCAGCGCCTCTATGAGCTGTACGTGCTCTGGTGTGAGGAGAACGCCGAGAAGCCGCTGACCACGCGCAGCTTCTGCCTGCAAATGGCGGCGCTGGCCGCAGAGTACAACCTGGAGCCCACCAACAAAGTTCACGCCCATGGGCGTCAGGTTCGGGGCTATGTCGGAATCTACTCGCTACTACCATAAAGACGCAAGTACGGATGGACGGATGATTTCAGTCGCTGCGTTTTTTCAATTCAACAGAAGCGTGTTTCGGCAGCCTGGAGAGGGCTGTTTTCTTTTTCGGAAAAAAGTTGTCGAAAGGATCGGAAAGCTTTCCCGAAACACGCTTCCCGGAGGAGCGAACAGGATTTGCCGATTCGTGGGCTTCTTTCTCATACAGCGAAAAATCCCTCATATCCGCAAAAGCAATCAGGCCGCTTATGACCTGGACATCACAATACATCTATAAAAATGAATGGAGGACAAACATGAATAATACAAGAAATGAGATCAAGGCGTACATTGTGCGCGCAGGCTTTACCATGCAGGAGGTGCTGGAGCGGCTGCATGATGATTACGGCTGGAGCGACAGCATTTCCAACCTCTCGGCCAAGCTCCAGCGGGAGAGTATCCGCTACCGGGAGGTCATCGAGCTGGCTGACGTGCTGGGCTATGACCTTGTGTGGCAGAAGAGGAAGGAGGGCCGCTGATGGACAAGGGACAGTTTGCCATCCTGCGCTTCGCCAAATACAAGGGGCCGGAGATCAGCAACATCGAGGCCCACAACGAGCGTACGAAGGAGAAGTACGCCAGTAATCCCGACGTGGACACGAACCGCAGCAAGAATAACTTTCACATCATCCAGCCCACGGACAAATACCGCGCCATGTCCGAGGCGCTAATCAAGCAGTATGACTGTCCGCGTGTCCGCAGCGACAGCGTGCGGATCGTGGAGACGCTGATCACAGCCAGCCCGGAGTTTTTCAAGGG
>JAFRCB010000264.1 GCA_017404585.1 Lachnospiraceae bacterium | reverse complement strand
TCCAGCATCTGATCCTGAATCTCCATCTTGGAGTTGAAGATCGTGATGCCGTTGCTGTTGCCCGTCGGCTCTTCTTCCGAAGTCTGACCGCATCCGGACATGAAGCAGAGCGCCATAATGAACGCCACTACAAGAGTGATCAGTTTCATTGTCTTCTTCAATATGTCACCTCCTATATTAGTCACACCGAAATAAAATTTACGGTTATGAAAATTGTACCATTGAAACGCTACATTATACAGAACTTTTTGACAAACATGCCTTATTACCTGTCCCCATTTCGTGCAGATGAGATAAAAAGGGTTATTTCAAGGGCAAGATACTGCTATAATAAGGAATGGTTCATGGATTATTTCACCCATGGTTCACGGAGAATTCAGATGATTGATCAGGTAATTGAAAAGCTGAAAAACGGCGATCTCAACGGAGTGCTGGCACAGATATATGGACCCGATGCGGTGGAGACGCAGCGTGACCGTTATATCCGCGCGGTCGAACGTTTTGAGGAGCTGTTCGGCGCAAGTCCGGACTTTCCCGAGGCCCGCAGTCTGAGCAACTGCAGCCTGCACGTGTTCCGTGCGCCCGGGCGGACGGAAATCGGCGGGAACCACACCGACCACCAGCACGGACAGGTCCTGGCGGCGGCCATCGACAGAGATATTATCGCGGTTGTAGCTGCGTGTGGTGCCGATGAATGTACTGACGGCAATGGCCTGATTCGCATCTACTCGGAGGGTTTCGGATGGACCGAAGCGAATCTTGCTGAATGGGCGGATTTGCAGCCTGAGCCAGACGAAAAAGGTTCAGTCAAAGCTCTGATTCACGGTGTGGCTGACGGAATGCTTAAGAGCGGCTGCAGGACGGGCGGCTTTTGCGCTTATGTTACGAGCGATGTGCCCGGCGGAACCGGACTGTCATCGTCGGCTGCCTTTGAGGTGCTGGTTGGAACGATATTCAATGAAATATACAATGAAGGCGCTGTTTCAGCACAGGAAATCGCGCATATCTCCCAGGCTGCGGAAAACAATTACTACGGTAAGCCATGCGGCCTGATGGATCAGACCGCCATTGCGAACGGCGGCCTGTGCCGCATTGATTTCAGCAATCCCGATTCACCGGCTGTAGAGAAGATGGACGCTGACCTTGCGTCTGCCAGATACTGCGTATGCATTACTGACACTCACGGCTCACACGCTGAGCATACGGATGATTACGTCGCCGTGCAGACCGACATGGCTGCGGCGGCAAGTGTCTTCGGCAGATCCGTGCTTGAACACGTAAGCACCGATGAAGTCATAGCTCACTCAAAAGAAATAAGAGCGGCCGGCGGAGACCGGGCATTCCTGCGCGCCATGCATGTGGCCTCTGAGAATGAACGTGTGGCCGGAGACGCGCTTGCTCTGGAGCAAAAAAACATGCCGGAGTTTCTGAATCTCGTCAGACAGTCCGGCAATTCATCATATAAATATCTTCAGAATGTTCATACTGACAGAAACCCCGCCAGACAGGAGCTGGCCGTGGCTCTGGCAATAAGTGAAGCAGTTCTTGGAAACAGGGGCGCCTGCCGCGTTCACGGCGGCGGATTCGCAGGCACCATTCAGGCATTCGTGCCTGAGGACATGGCCGGACAATACTGCCGCGCCATGGATGACGCCTTCGGCGAAGGGTCATGCTTCGTGATCCGCGCATGCCCTGAAGGCGGTGTCAGGATCATTTAGAAATCCCGGCGGCTTCTTTGATCTCCTCATCAGTGAATCCAATTTTCTCAAGTATCTCCCGCGTGTGATAGCCCGTAGGATATCCTGCGTGCCTGTATTCAGGCGGGCACTCGGACAGCTTCAGCGGGCATCCGAGCTGCCGCACGGATGAAGGTCTTTCTTTGTGAGATGGTGCTCCTTCTGTGTTACAGGACTCGTCCGCGGCAGTCGGAACAGGCACTTCCGGCATCATGCCGCGCAGGCGTATCTGTTCATCCTGCCGGGCTTCTTCAAGAGTCAGAACAGGTTCCACGCAAGCGTCAAGCTCAGCAAATACATCGCACCACTCTTTCATGGTCCGGGCCGCGAAAGCCTCACGGACTCTTTTTTTAGTCTCCGGAGAATCGAGCTTCAGGTCCGCGCCCGGTTCACCTTCGAGCCCGAGGCCTTTGCATAAGGCCGCAAAGAACTTTGGCTCCAGTGATCCGACGCTCATGTAGCGTCCGTCCGCCGTTTCATAGAAATCGTATACAGTTCCGCCGTTGAGCAGATGCTCTTCCCTTCCCGGCATTTCGCCGCCTCCGAGGAATGCCGCTCCGTCCATGCCGTTAAAAGGCACGACTCCGTCCATCATCGCGACATCGATGTACTGTCCGCGCCCGGTTTCGTGGCGGTAATTCACGGCTGCGAGTATGCTGATGACGCTGTTCATAGATCCTGCTGCTACATCCGCAATCTGCACATTGGTAAGCACCGGTCCTGTCTGAGCGCGTCCTGCCTGAGACATGTTTCCTGACCTGGACAGATAGTTGATGTCATGTCCCGCGCGCAAGGCCATCGGGCCTGTCTGACCGTACCCCGTGAGCGAGCAGTATATGAGCCGCGGGTTAAGCTCGCGAAGCTGCTCATAACTCAGCCCCAGCTTTTGCATTACGCCCGGCCGGAACTGCTCCAGAATGATGTCGTATCCTTCATCTCTCACCAGGCGTCTGACCGCTTCAACACCGATTGGCGTCTTCAGATCGAGGCACACTGTTTTCTTGTTGCGCCTTATCCACGCGGAGACAGCTGTTGTTTCTGTTCCTTCGATTACCGGCGGCCATTCCGTAAGAATATCTCTCCTGTCCGGCGCCGCCACGCTTATCACTTCAGCGCCCATGTCCGCCATCACCAGCGTCGCGTAAGGCCCCGGCAAAAGCGTTGAAAAATCAAGTATTTTAAGTCCTGTTAATGCTCCCATGACGTTTCTTCCTTTCTCCATTTTCAGTATAATCCAAAGGCTGCCGCGCAGAAAGAACAACTTTGGTTTTCTTTTGGTCTATGGTGTTGACGCAAAGGCCAAAAAGTGTAATAATGGGCGCGGTGTGTCATTAGATTACATTATATATCATATATAGAGGAGATTATTGTAAATGGAAAATCAACTTGAAAAAAGATACGGTCTGATTACAGCCATATGCGTTGTAGTCGGCATCGTAGTCGGATCCGGCGTCTTCTTCAAGGCGGAGAAGATTCTCGTCTGCACCGACGGAAGAACCTCACTCGGAATTCTGGCATGGCTTATCGGCGGCATCATCATGGTATCCTGCGCCTATGTATTCGGCGTACTGGCTTCACACCATGAAAAGTGCAATGGTATCGTTGACTACGCAGAGGAAATGTGCGGAGAAAAGTACGGTTACATCGTTGGATGGTTCATGGCTACCATCTACTATCCTACACTGACTTCCGTACTGGCATGGGTTACCGCCAGATACTTCAGCGTACTGATCGGATGGGATATTGTCGGACCGCAGTCCATGGCGCTGGCCGGTTTCCTTCTGATACTGGCATACGTCTGCAACTCACTCAGCCCTGTCATCGCAGGCAAAGTGCAGGTCACGACAACAGTCATCAAGTTCATACCGCTTCTGCTCATGGCTATCGTAGGAACTATCTTCGGTCTCCACAGCGGAATGACGATGGAGAACTTCAGCTACATAGCTCAGGACGCGGGCCCTGCAGGTCCTGCACTGTTCACAGCAGTATGCGCGACGTCCTTCGCTTACGAAGGCTGGATCATTGCGACATCCATCAACTCCGAAATCAAGGATTCAAAGAAGAATCTGCCTCGCGCGCTCTTCTTCGGATCACTGATCGTTGTTTTCATTTACATTGTTTATTATCTTGGTCTCGCGGGAGCTGTCGACAATGAAACCATGATGGCCGGCGGCGAAGAAGGCGCCAAGATCGCCTTCACCACTCTGTTCTCAAGAGTAGGCGGCACAGGCGTATTCGTACTGATCGTCGTTTCCTGCTACGGAGTACTGAACGGTCTGATGATGGCTACTGTCAGAGGTTTCTACTCTCTGGCAATCAGAGGCAAGGGCTACAACCCTAAGATGTTCAGCCAGGTTGCTTCTGTTCCCAACATGCCGACCAACGCGTCCATCATGGGACTGCTCGTTGCAGGCTGGTGGCTGCTGTACTTCTACGGAGCTAACCTCACTGCTCCTTGGTTCGGCCCGTTCTGCTTCGATACATCAGAACTTCCGATCATCACGATCTATGCGATGTACGTACCGCTCTTCCTTGTGCTGATCAAGAAAATCGGAAATTACAACATCACTCCGATTATTCCGGTAGTAGCCATACTCGGTTCCATTTTCATGGTTATCGCCGCGATCTTCGCGCACCGCATGGCTGTTGTCTTCTATCTGATCGTATTCGTAGTAGTAATCTGCATCGGTCTTCCTAGAATGAACTCCGTACAGATTGATCAGCCGAAGATAGATGAAAAACACGAATAACTGCCCTTTCGGCAAACATAAAAGGGAGGCGTGCAATGCACAGCCTCCCTTCTTTTATTCTGTTTTTAATTGTCCTGAATCTTGTTGATCATCATCCGGATGATTTCATCGTTAGTCTCGTGCATGGCGACCCTGCCGAGGTATCCGTAGTTGCGGATTGTGTTCTCCACGCCTTTGAGCACCAGACCCTCGCCGCTGTAGAACTGGTTGCCGTTCATGTACATTTCATATCCCATAAGACCGGATTCCACGGCGATGGCGATCTTCGCCGCGCATGATGCCTTTGCGCCGTCACATACGATTCCCGAAGATCTCGCGAGTGTGTTGACGATTGTATGAGATATCGTCTTGAAATCGCCTCCCTTGATGAAGGCTATGCCTGCCGCGGCACCTGCTCCCGCGGTAACAACTCCGCAGTAGGCAGAAAGTCTGCCGATTCCCGTCTTAGCGTGAAGCGTTACAAGATTTGAAATGAGAAGTCCGCGGTACAGCTCCTCTCTGGAAACACCCATTTCCTCGGCATATACGATGACCGGAAGAGATGTAGTCAGACCCTGGTTTCCGCTGCCCGAATTGATGACTACCGGAAGCTCGCAGCCGCCCATCCTCGCGTCGGAACCGGCGGCGGCCATTGCCTTTGCTTTTGTCCTGACGTTGTCCGGATCTGCCTTGAGGAGTATCTTGCCTATGTTCGCGCCGAAATTCTCATTTATGCCTTTCTCAGCGATTGCCTTGTTGCAGGCTATCTGGTTATCGAGAATGTCCTTTACGTCAGACAAATCGCAGGTCGTCGCAAAATCAAATATATCCCTGATGGTCAGCAGATCGTAATCCAGGCCGTCTTCCGCGTCAGCCTCATGGGCGTCCGTCTTCTTGAATATGACTTCCCCATCTTTCTCGATTGATACTATATTCGTGTGTTCGTCTTTTATGTGAACCTTTGCGCAGTGACCGCTTGCCCACACGCTTATTTCCACATCCAGAAGACTCTCCGACTCCATCGGTTCGACCTGAATGTCCGCAATGTCGCAGTAGGCTTCTATATGGTCCTTTATCCCCTGCGGTATATCCGCTATGACCAGAAGTCCCGCTTCCGCGTCACCTCCGAGGACACCGACCGAGGCCGCGACCTCTATGCCTCTACGTCCTTCTGTGTTAGGGACTACTACGCTTTTGACATTTTTAATAATGTTCCCGCTCGCACTGATTTCGACCTTTTCAGGTAATTCGCCGAGAACGCTCCTTGCTTTTGCTGCACAATAGGCGATTGCGATAGGTTCTGTACAGCCCATCGCCCTGATCAGTTCACGCTCGAGGATTTCCACGTAGGTCCGGTATGTCACACTGTTTCGTTCCATCCGTTCCGACTCTCCTTTCATGTGGTTGATCTTTAATCTTTACTTGTTCATCTTGCTGTCGCCACACGCTCATTTTATCACACTACTGTAAGAAAATCATTATTCTCTTTACTTTTTCGCTTTACCACGATATAATTATGCATCATTAATCTGCGAAATCAAAGTGGAGGCAAAGTTCTATGTACTGTAAAACATTCACTTTGCTCCGGCACTCCGGTCAGGAAGAAGAATTCCTGATACGCCAGTGTACAGAGGCTGATCTCTCAGACATCATGGAACTGCAGCAAAAGGTATATGACGAAATCGCCGATCCGGAGCTGTACGCTATAGTAGAAGAGCCTGAAATACACGAATCACTGCTTGAAGATTACTGCTATGGAACATACCACAATGGCCGCATGGTGGCTTTTACCATGATGATCGCCAACCGGATCTCCCACAGGAATTACGGAACGTACATCGGTTATCCCGAGGAGCGGCTGCCGAAATGCGTTTCCCTGGAGATCACCATCGTTGACAGCGCCTACAGAGGATACGGTCTGCAGAGGCTGTTCGTCAAGATCCGTGAAGAGGAAGCCAAGCGTCACGGCGCGGAGGAATCGTTCGTAACCATAGCCCCCGGAAACGAGTACAGCCTGAAAAACTTCCTGAAATCAGGATATGAAATCGTAGAAACAAGGCCCCTTTATGAAGGGGCCGTGAGGCACATACTCAGGAAAATGCTCTGAAATTCTTCTACATAATGCGATAAGACGCGACATACTCCGTATTGTCCGGTGTCGGAATTCCGGGATCATGGATTTCAAAGTCCGCGGTCAGGCCGGCTTCCTTCGCTCCAAGCGAGAAATGACACAGGGCGATTCCCATGTCGATCTTCTGCATGTTGCCGTGGGCTGAGTTTTCGAAGC
>JAFRCB010000263.1 GCA_017404585.1 Lachnospiraceae bacterium | reverse complement strand
CGAGCATGAAACCCCGGAGACAGGAGCGATGGCCGGCGTAGAGCTGCATCTGCCTAAGCCGCTCCCGCTCGATCCGTCGCAGCTCGGCCCTCTCGCTGTCGGAGAGAAAGGCAATTGTCAGCTTATCGTCCGGGATGAAGCCGGCGCGGCTGATAAAGAAGCGGCAGATCCTGATATCCCAGTCGGAATAGAGCAGGATGCAGTCGGACGGCAGCCCGTCCCGACCGGCTCTGCCGGCCTCCTGATAATAGTTTTCCATGTTGGCCGGCATATTGTAGTGGATCACAAAGCGCACGTCGGGCTTATCAATGCCCATACCGAAGGCGTTGGTCGCCACAATGAGCCCGGTGCGGCCACGAAGCCACGCCTCCTGATTATCGTTCCGGTCCTCCTGCGTCATGCCGCCGTGGTATTTTGCGGCCCTGATGCCGGCGTAAGCAAGCTTCGCGTGCAGCGCGTCGACAGACCTACGGGTCAGACAGTAAATGATGCCGCACTCGCCTCTGTATTTTATGAGAAGGGATCGGAGCTCGGTCCACTTGTCCTTCGGCCGGCGGACCTCATAGAACAGATTCTCGCGGTTAAAGCCCGTCGTCAGGCAGACGGGATTGTCAAGCATAAGGGAGTCGATGATGTCGCTTCTGACCTCAGCTGTGGCGGTCGCGGTGAAGGCAGCGATGACCGGCCGCTTTGGGAGCGCTGAGACAAAGTCCGGGATCTTTCGGTATGCAGGCCGGAAGTCACGCCCCCACTGAGAGACACAGTGGGCTTCGTCGACGCAGATGAACGAGATCGGGATAGATTTTGCAAATGCGCAAAACTCCGAAGACTGCAGCCTCTCCGGCGAGACGTAGAGGAGGCGGCAGCTGCGGTCACTTTGATGGTCAACTGTGCGGTCTTGGCGGGGACTTCCCGCGCTGCCCTTGGAGCGGTTTTCCGCATTTCCAACAGGGGTACTGCGCGCGTCGGCTTGGTGATCACTGTGTGTATTGCCTGCGGGAAAACTGCGCCGAAGCAGTCTGTTTTCCGAGTATTGCCGACGGTCTTCAGAAAGAAGAGCCGCCTTCTCCCCCCGCGCCATAGCAGATGTAATCGTCTCCGCCCTGATGCCGCGCGCCTTAAGCGCCTGCACCTGATCCTGCATGAGTGAGATGAGCGGGGAGATGACAAGGGTCAGCCCCGGAAACAGCAGGGCGGGAATCTGAAAACACAGAGATTTTCCGGCGCCGGTCGGCATGATGCCGAGGACGTCACGGCCGGACAGAATGTGAGAAATCAGCTTTTCCTGACCGGGACGAAAATCATCATAGCCGTAGACAGACTTCAATACTTTGTGCATATTGTCCATAAAAACCTCCTTGAGACTTGCGTTCGTTATTCTTAAAGAATAAAATAATGATATGCGTAAGTTTGTAATACCCCGTAAGAATGATCAAAATACCGGCAGACCGCGAAATAAATGGAGCTTACGAAAAAAGCTCCTTATTTTTATAAGCGCGGCGCTGGCCATATATGCAATCGGAGCATATTTAGTTATAAATATTTACCTGCCGACCAAAGAGGAAATTCCGCCGAAAGCCCGCGAGACGAGTATATATCCTGTGATATATGAGACTGAGCGGGAAATGAGAGACGCGGTCCGCAGCAGATTTGCAACGCTTGATGATCAGATGACGGCATCAATCGTCGTCCCCGGGCTCATGACGACCCGGACAACGAAGGGATCTTTCCACGGCGTCGTCTACTGCACTTCGATGACGCCCCAGGGGATGGCAATAACCGAGGACTACATATTTATCAGCGCATACTGCCACACCCACATGCATAATTCTGTCATCTATATGCTTGATCGGAGGACGGGGGAGTTTATAAAAGAGATACCCTTAAGATCCAGAGCCCATGTCGGCGGGCTGGCCTACGACCCGGTACACAGAAATTTATGGGTGTCGGGGGGATCCGCGGGGGCGGCAAAAGCTGTAGCCTACACAATCGAAAGTCTCGAGAACTACAGTCTGAGCCGCGAGAAAAAGTCGATCAAGTCAAAATACAGCTACACGCTTGCGACAATCACCCGCAATTCCTACATGTCCTATTCGGACGGGCACCTGATCATCGGGTACTTCACGCCTCAGGGACCGTCCACTCTGCAGAAATTCAGGATCACGGAGGACGGTGGGCTTGCCTCGAAGCTCATCATCGAAGATGACGAGATCCATGAGAGCGTGATGGCGGACGTTACAGCTACGACCTCGAATCAGATTCAGTCAGCGCTGGAGACGGACGGATTTGTCCTGCTGTCAAAGTCCTACGGTCCATTCGATTCACAGCTGCAGCTGTATGATAACAGGGCGTTTCTGGCAAGCTTTGAGGAGCGAAATGCGGATCGCATCTATCTGTTCCCTCAGAAGATGGAACAGATCTGTGTCAGCGATGACAAGCTCTACTGCCTCTTCGAATCCGCGGCTTACGCCTACAGATCGCAGCCGCTGCTTCGGCTTGACCGAATAATGGTATTTAATCTCAGGGATATACTCCCGGAACGGGAAGAAATCATAGAATTAGACTTCTGAAATGCGTTTACATAAGTATAGCGCAATTTGCGGGAAAATGACAGGGAGGAAGCACATATGTCAGAGATATTGAGAAAACCGAGGAAGCTTTTGCTGCACGGGATCTGCAAAATTCCGACCGGCAAGGCGGGGAAGGCTGCCGCAAAGCAGTATGCAAATGAACGAAAAGCCCGCAAGAGAGCCCTCGCCCGGCTTGCGGAGGCGGACAGCAAATCCGGGGTCGGCCTTCTTGTCATGCTGACTTCTGCAGACAGACGGCTTGGCCGATACATATTTAAAAAACTCGACAAAGTCATTCCGCTCTATGTGAAGGCACTCTCGGACGAGACTTCCGGCATGTCCGCGGAGGAGATGAGCTGGCTCATGGACGTGTGCGAGAGACGGGGTTACCGCACCCTTTGGCTCGACCTGGCCGGAGTAGAAAAACTCGATAAGAGGGCGGTGCTTCATCTTGTGGCTGGTGAGCTCATACGCGTGCTGGAGGAGCCGGCTCCGGAGAGGGCTACGGAGGAGGCTTTGGGGGAGATTTTGGCAGAGGCTGAGGTCGAACCTGAGACAGTGGTGGTTGAAGAATTGATTGAGCCAGAGATGGCGGATGCCGCGCTTGAGATGGCTGAGGTGGAGGCTGAAACAGAGGCGACTGTAGAGGAAGAATTGGGAGCACCAGACGAGGAGATAGCATCTGAAACGACAGATGTGGATGAGTCGACTATGCCAGATGAGGAGGCAGGAATCGAAACAGAAGGCGCAGAGGAATCGACGAACAATTTGGAAGAGTCGATTGAACGAGTAGATGCTCGGATTGACACAGAAGAGCCAGTCGAAAACACAGATGTTGAGATAATACAGGAAGAGTCATGTGAAAAAGCGGAGACAGTGCAGGAGGAGCCTTCTCTTTCAGCAGAAAAAGAAGCTGGGGATATAGTTGAAGCCTATGCTGTACAGGCTGAACCAGAGACAGAAGAAAAAACAGAGAACATGAATGAGGCCGCAGAGAGCCCGGTGGCTGTAGAAGAAATCCTGACAACGGAAGAGGAGCCGACCGTAACAGAGGAGAAGCCGGCCGCAAAAAAAGAGCCGGTACCAGAAGAAAAGCCGGCTCCCAGAAAAAGAACAAGAAAGACATCCACAAAGGCTGAGGGTGAGAAGGCACCGGCAAAACCTAGAAGAAAGCGCGCGCCAGCAGCACCACTGACGGTAGAGGCAACACTTGCTAAGCGCAGAAGACAGATGGGACTGGAGTAAAAGGCGTCAAGAGACAATCCCTGCTTGCACATCCTGTCAAAAGGGTGTATATATAGGTGTAATGACACCCGGAGAAGGGACGTCCGCTGATGGACGGGAGGAAAATGAAAAAATGAGAGCGACACACCGTACGTTACTTACTGACCTGTACGAGCTGACCATGATGCAGGTTTACTTCAAAAATCCTACGGATCAGATCGTCGTATTCGATGCATTCTACAGGAGAAATCCATGTGATGGAGGT
>JAFRCB010000262.1 GCA_017404585.1 Lachnospiraceae bacterium | reverse complement strand
ATCAAGTTTTTGATGCCTCTGCCATTGACCCGATGAAACCCACCAGGAACAAAGGCAGCAATCATGCTTAAAAATCAAGATTTTTCTGCTTCCGCCATTGACCCGATGAATCCCACCAAGATCAAAGGCAGCAATCATGCGCAATAAATCAAGATTTTGATGCCTCCGACCTTGACCCGATGAAACCCACCAGGACCAAAGGCAGCAATCATGCTCAAAAATCAAGATTTTGATGCCTCTGCCATTGACCCGATGAAATCCACCAGGACCAAAGGCAGCAATCGCGCCACGGAAGCAGGATTTTGATGCCTCTGCTATGGACCTCATGAAACTCGCTCGAGGAGGGCAACAACCTCTATGCACGCAGCCAGCAGATGTTCGAGGAGGCCGGATTCTCCCCCAAAATAAAAATGACCATCGCTCAGATGGTCACTTCCTATCGTCTTGCCGACAACGGTCTCGGCGCCGCTTTCATAAGCGACAGGCTGGTGCGTTCGAAGCGGTCCAACCTGCGCTTTTTTAAACTGGATTATGACTGTGCGGACCGCATGTTCTACTTTCTGGTCCCGAAGCGGGCGTATGCTCCGTTCTCGGTCCGCAGCTTCATCGAATATGCGGCTGCCCATATTCCGCATCCGGATTTTCTGCTCACGTGATGGGAATCAGATTATTTCTTTTGTTTAAGTGTGTACGCCTCACCCGGAACAAGCACGCATAAGCGCTCCGGATTAACAATTGCCTCCGCCAGCTTCATCGGATTTCCGTTAAATGTCGTCCAGTCCGGCGCATCCACGCTGCCCCAGTGAATCGGGATCAGTGTTGCGTTCGGATACGTATTACACAGCTTCACGGCTCCGTCAAATGTAATATGCCAGCCGTTATCCGCAAAATCCAGAAGAATGACGTCCGGCTCCTCATACCGGAGCTGTTCCTCAAGGAGTCTTGAATCGCCCGGCATCCAGATCGTACCGTCCGGAGTCGTCATATAGAATCCGCAGTAGTCCTCTTTCGCCCAATGGCGATATCCCCATTTCTTTGAGTCATTCTGCCAGTTGTGCCAGGCCGGTGTGAGCTTCACGTGAACATCACCAACATCGAACTCGTCTCCGATATCATGACCGATTCCGGGAATGCCCTCTTCGCGCATGACCTCGGCTACATACTGGGTGGTGTGATATGTTTCTGTCACATCCGCTGTGTGCTTTATCGTATCCCTGGAAAAATGATCGTTATCAATATGCGTCACCAGATATCCGTTGATAGATTTGACTTCCTCTGATTTGATTGGCGGATCATATGTAAGAGGCATGTCGAACCCCTCAAGCACCGGGTCGATCATGATGACCGTCCCCCTCGAATTGATCATTGCAGCGCCGCCGCTGAGCCATCTGACCTGCGTATCATTGATTTTGTCAAATGCTTCCGGTCCTATGTGCTCTACATGAGTTGGTATCGCCTGTCCCTTGTCGTTCACTACTACGTTCATGTCTCTTCTGCCTCCTTCTTGTCATCCTACATGTCATCTTACAGTTGCAAATGTATCCGGCCCATTTTCAAAGGCTCTGCGCTTTCTTTTCCGATCTTTCTTCAATAAATAGAATACACGCTTTCTGACACAGTGTCAACATTATATTCAAGTCTCGCTCGCGAGACTTGGCGCGGGATTCGGGTCAGCGCTAGCTGACATAAGTAAAAAGGAAGTCAGCAGATGCCCCGTAAGACACCTGCTGAACTAGGGAAAGAAATATACGAACAAATAGATGTACTATCAGTCTTACTGACAGCGTCACTCCGGCTGACACGATACTTCCCCAGTCTATCCGCTGTAACGCTATCAGTAAGATTGTATCATCGGCAAAAACCTGTTACAATGTCATATATGACTATAGAAATTTTTATTTTTGTCATATTTTACAACGAACATCGCGATAAAGAGGACTACTATGTTGAAGAATATCACTGATTTTTATGAGGAGGCAATTCTCAAAATCGGAGAAGGAATTAACCCGGACGAGTTCGCGCATATGGTCTACAGTTATTTTCACATCCCGATCATCATCGTGGATGAGGGTTACAAATTACTTGCTTATGCAAATGACGGCTCATTCGCAGATCCCTACTGGGAAGATATCGTCCGTTTCGGTACAGCACGGTCGGAGACCATCGCAAATCACTATGTGAAAGCGGGTTATCTTGAGTCGATCCCCAAAGCCAACGAGGCCATCTATGTTGACTGGGGCGTATCCCGCGACTACCCGCAGAGCTGTGGTCCGATTTATGTCAACACTGAGCTTGAAGGCTTCCTCAGTCTGCTCTTCATGGACCCTGCTGTGAAAGACGAAGCCTGCCGGCTGAACACCCTGCTCTGCAGGCTGTTCGCAATCCTGCTGCAGACTACGAGCTACCAGAAGAGGACAATGAGGAACCCGATCCGCCAGGTATTTGCAAGAAAATTCTTCGACCCGGAAAACCTGAACGAACCGCTGGATGCCGACAGTTACCGGCCTTATATCAATCTCTCGCCCGACTATCGGATCGCGGTCATCGGGACCTTCGACGAGGGCAGAAAAATGTCGGAGCTCGTCCGCAGCAGGATCAGATCCACCTACCCGAACGTCATATATCTGATGAAGCAGCAGTTCCTGTATGTACTGCTTGAATGCCGAAGCGTCGATTACGATGGGATCATGGAGCAGAAAATCGCACAGGTCCTCGGCACTCTCATGCTCCACGCCGGCATCAGTCAGCGCTTCTCTTCATTTAAGGACCGGGCGCGGTACATTGAACAGGCGGAAGCCGCCCTTCATGCAGGGACATGGACTTCGCCGGAGAAGGCTGTTTATACATATAAGGACCATTATTCATCAATCATGCTCATGGCCGCGGTGACGTCGATGGCCAGAGAAAATCTTATTCCGGACGAATTAGTCGAGCTGCACCGCTATGACGAGGAAAATGCGAGCAGTTATACGGAGACACTGTTTGCCTACCTGTACGAGCGGAACGACCTCAACAGAGCGGCGGCCCGTCTTCACATCCATAGAAATACAATGCATTACCGAATGGAAAAGATATGCCAGCTGCTGAACATTGATCCGGATGAGCCGCAGACTGCCCTTCGGCTGGAAATCGGATTCGGGATCGAGAAATTCCTCGGAACGAATTTCGGGGACGGTTCTTTTCACGTGGGATTTTCCACGTGAAAAGAACCGTCCCCAACACGTCACACAAGCTCCGCTATCTTCTTTGCCAGCGCCATTATCGTTAGAATCGGCGGATTCCCCATAGCCTTCGGCAGAATTGTTGCATCCGCCACATAAAGATTCTCCGGAAGGAGCGGACTGTGAAGCGTCTCGCTCTCCGCCTCAGTGAGCGGCAGCATCCCGCCGGGATGCCCGGCGTTCAGCGTCCCAAGGAACTGCTGCTCTCTTGGCACGCCTCTCCTCTCAAGAATCTCACGGCTCTGGGCTATCGCTCTGTCCATATTAGCCTTATCTACAGACGTCATCGTCTTATTGATCTTTTTCCCGTCAGTGCTGCCCGCTTCCTCGTCAGCCAGCTTGATCATGATGCTGGCCATATCTCTCATCGGCAGACGCCAGTCCTCATTGAAGAAAAAGCTCAGATAATCCATGTAAGGAGAGAGTATGTAGCCGTCCTGCTGGCTGATGAACGGCATGAGTATTTGTCGGTCCTGACGAATTCCGGGGAGCGGCCCTGCCACGCAGAGGACCGGATCCACGAAAAGCCTGCTCCGACACGGAATCCCCGATTTTTCCAGTATAGGCGGAGTCCCGAGTCCTCCTGCGGCCAGCACGACAAGGTCCGCGCCGTAAGTCACCTTCCTCCCCCTATGTTTCGCCCTGACTGCGGTCACTGCCCCGTCACTTATCTCAAGGTCGGTCACCCGGCAGCCCGTGATGAGCTCCGCTCCGTTGGCGACGGCTTCATCGATCAGCGATCTCGTATCCCACTTTGCGCCGGTGGGACACCCGATCGCGCAGTGCCCGCAGCCGATACACTGCGGCGCGTAGAGAAACTTCGGGGTCACGACCGGCTCAAGGTCCATCTCCTCGAAAATGGAATACATATGTTTTGTAGTCTTTGTCCAGCGGCGCTGATGTTCAGTGGTGATCGGCAGTTCCCGATAGAGTTCCTCAAACTGGGCATCAAGATCTATTCCGATCTCTTTCAGCGCGCCGTCACAGCGCACCGCGTTTCCGGTCGCCAGTGTGGTCGTCCCGCCGACTCCGATTCCGCGGACCAGGACCATATCATCTGTCTTTTCGACGAGCATACTCGGAAGGAGCGTGCGGATGAGTCTCTCATCAAAAAAGATTCCGCTGCGGCGAAGGCCTGCCAGCCTCCTGACGGAGAATGCAAATGGCTTGAACTCCTTCCCCGCCTCCAGAATCGTGACCTGATATCTGCCCTGCAGCTCTTTCGCTATCATACCGCCGCCGGCCCCGGTCCCTATGACAATAGCTGTCTTTGATACTGTACTACCCATTGTTTTTCCTCCTGGAAATAATTCACATTATGAGGACGGTTCTTTTCACGTGAGGCAGTCCAAAAAGGCTGTAGCGAAGTTCCTTAATCCGTCGTAAACATCATCTTCATCGAAAAACGCATATCCTTCCCTCGAGCTAAAAAATGCATAAGCATTTTTGATCTCTCAGTCGGATATACAATGTTTTTCTCACGAAGATGGATGCTTT
>JAFRCB010000261.1 GCA_017404585.1 Lachnospiraceae bacterium | reverse complement strand
GGTTCTGTGGCAGCCAAGCTGAAGGGAAAGATAAGTGCGTTCCCGCTCCTTAAAGCGGCTGCCTACGTTTCCATTCTGGTCGTGCTGCTCTTTAAAAAAACAAGAGAGCTATTCTCTGAGAATTAAGGAGACTTCCGTTCTGCTTACGGCTTCAAAAATTGGGAAAACTCCTCCAAGCCATTGCGGAGAGTATTCGTTCGACTTACGGCTTCGTAAATCAAAAGATTCATTCCGAGGGATATGCTAGAATTGTTCATTGGATTTAACGCACAAGCTATCAGGGAATGTTTATGATTTGGTCAAAATTCATAGTATAATTATCACATAATTTCCGACACCAGTCCACAATTATAGTATGTATTTTCATTTCAGATTTCATGTCGAAGAATTTGTCTCGTGAATAGAATTTGTAAAAAGCTGTCCCCACCGCAAAACCGCGGCTGAAGGACAGCTTTTTTCATGGGATGGATCTCTTCTAATTAACCCACCAAGACCAAAAGCAGCAAACTAACTTCGGAATCAAGATTTTGCTGCCTTCAGCACAAGTCACTTGAAACCCGCCAAGTGCAAAGGCAGCAGACTCATCTCAAAATCAAGATTTTGCTGCCTCCGCCGAAGACCCGATCAAACCGACCAAGGTCAAAGGCAGCAAACTCGCCTCGGAAGCAGGATTTTGCTGCCTCCGCCGAAGACCCCATGAAACTCGCCGGGACCAAAGGCAGCAATTACACCTCAAGTAGCAGGATTTTGCTGCCTCCGCCGAAGACCCAATGAAACCCACCAAGACCAAAGGCAACAATCGCACCTCAAGGAGCAGGATTTTGCTGCCTCTGACGAAGACCCCATGAAACTCGCCAGGGCCAAAGGCAGCAAGTTATATCGTCGATATCCTCGGCGTTATCTCCTCCAACACCTCCAGCAGGATCCGCACCGTATCAAGCGACGTGAACATTGTGACCCCGTTCATGATCGCGCACCGCCGGATAGCCGCGCCGTCGCTGTAGTGGACGCCGGACAGGATCGCTCTTGTGTTGATGATGTAACTGACATAGCCGGCCCTGATCGACCTCAGTATCTCATCACTACCCTCGCTGATCTTCCCGCGGATCCTCGTCCGGATCCCGTGTTTCTTAAGGAATACGCCGGTCCCGATCGTCGCCTCGATATTAAAGCCAAGCTCGTAGAACCTCCGGATGAGTGGCAGGGCTTCCTCCTTGTCCTCATCGGCCAGCGTGACAATGACGGTACCATACTCTTTCATCCTGATGCCGGATGCCTGCATGGCTTTATAGAACGCGCGCTTGAGACTTCGGTCATAGCCGATCGCCTCACCGGTCGACTTCATCTCTGGCGACAGATAAGCATCCATGCCATTTAGTTTTTCAAATGAAAACGCCGGTGCTTTCACATACCGAAACTCCTTCTCGGGCAGGCGGAAGTCATTGTAGCCCTGCTCCATAAGATCCATACCCAGCATCACGCGCGTTGCAATTCCGACAAGCGAAACCCCTGTGGATTTCGAGAGGAAAGGCACACTCCGTGATGCCCTGGGATTGACCTCGATAATAAACACGTTGTCCTCGTCATCGACAATGAACTGAATGTTATAGAGCCCGACAATCCCGATGCCAATGCCCAGCTTTCTGGTGTACTCCCAGATGGTCTCCTTCACATGGTCCGATATTGAGAACGGCGGGTAAACACTGGTGCTGTCGCCGGAGTGCACGCCCGTTCTCTCCACCAGCTCCATGATGCCGGGCATGAATACGCTCTTGCCGTCGCATATGGCATCCACCTCTACCTCTTTGCCGACAATGTACCTGTCGACCAGCACCGGACTATCCTCGTTGACAGAGACAGCGCTGCTCAGATATTGCTTAAGAAGATTTTCATTGGCTACAATCTCCATAGCCCTGCCGCCGAGAACATAGGAAGGCCGAACCAGCACCGGATAACCGATTTCTTCCGCAGCGCGAAGACCATCTTCGATGCTCATGACAGCCACGCCCTCCGGGTGCGGGATTCCGAGTTCTCGGATAAGCATTTCAAATGCATCTCTGTCCTCCGCTCTGTGAATCGCCTCCGGACCTGTCCCGATGACCCTGACACCTCTTTTTGCCAATGGCTCCGCCAGATTCACCGCCGTCTGTCCTCCTAGAGAAGCGATCACGCCGCATGGCTGCTCGAGGTCGACGATATTCATGATATCCTCCACGGTCAGCGGTTCAAAATAGAGTTTGTCGGCCGTCGTGTAATCCGTCGATACCGTCTCGGGATTGTTATTGATTACAATCGCCTCATACCCCATCTCCCGTATCGTCTTGACCGCATGGACGGTGGAATAGTCAAACTCCACCCCCTGCCCGATGCGGATCGGTCCTGAGCCGAGCACGATAATCTTCTTTTTATCAGAAATGACAGACTCATTTTCTTCCTCATAGGTCGAGTAAAAATACGGCACGTAGCTTGCAAATTCACTCGCGCAGGTATCAATCATCTTATAGACAGGACGGATATCGTGCTGCTTTCTGAACAGACGAATATTTTCCTCGCTGCACCTGAGCAGCTCGGCAATGTAGGAATCTGAGAAGCCCATACGCTTGGCATCGTAAATGAGCTCATAAATTCTACTATATCCAACAGGCTCATTAACCGTATCTGCATTTTCATTTGCAAGAACATGCCTTCCCGCCGCATCACACGCATCCGCATAGGCCTCCAGCTTTTTCTCATAGTCAACGATCTTTTTGATCTTATCCAGGAAAAACAGGTCAATCTTCGTCCTGG
>JAFRCB010000003.1 GCA_017404585.1 Lachnospiraceae bacterium | reverse complement strand
TTAGGTAACAGTTCAGACAGGCTGCAGCGAAGTTTCAAAATCCGGCTCAAACATCATCTTCATCGAAAAACGCAGGTCCTTTCTGTGAGCTTAAAAAGCTAAAGCTTTTTGATCTCACAGTGGAGGACCTGCAATGTTTTTCTCACGAAGATGGATGCTTTGCTGCCGGAAACGAAATATTGAAACAGCCTGTCTGAACTGTCACATTTTTTAGATCAAAAGCAGCTTAAGGCTTTGCAGCTGCCCTCATCAATTTTTCTTGCGCAGTATATCCCACGGCATCACTTCCGCGTCGATCTTTATATGAAGCTCCTGTTTCGGGTGCGGAGCCGACTCCATCTCATTGCCGTCCGTGTCACGGATAGCGAGCACCGGCACTTCAATATTCCGGCCGTCCGGCTTCATGACTTCAATCACGTCGCCCACGCAGAACTTATTCTTCTGCTCTGTCACCGCACAGCCATTCTCGTCGATTCTGCGAACAATACCCAGGAACGTGTACGCATTCACATAGGTGTTATTGTCATAGATCTGGTCCTCCTCAGAGGGCTTGCCGTAGAAGAAGCCGGTCGTGAACTTGCGATAGGTGCAGTCAGCAATCTGCTCACGGTACCAGGGAAGGTTCTTCTCGTAGAGAGCAGGATCCTTCTCGTAAGCGTCCATAGCCAGTCTGTAGGTCCTGGCAGCAGTCGCCACGTACAGCGCGGTCTTCATCCGTCCTTCGATCTTGAAGCTGTCTATACCGGCATCGTACAGATCCGGCAGATGCTCGATCATGCACAGATCCTTGGAATTAAATATATATGTCCCGCGCTCGTTCTCCTCGATCGGCATGTACTCGCCGGGCCTCGTCTCCTCGACCACCGCGTATTTCCAGCGGCACGGGTGGGTGCAGAGACCGCGGTTCGCGTCGCGGCCGACCAGATAATTGGACAGAAGGCATCTGCCCGAGTAAGAGATACACATGGCGCCGTGAACGAAGACTTCTATTTCAAGATCATCCGGGATTCTTTCCCGGATCACTTTAATCTCGCGGAGAGAGAGTTCTCTGGCTGTGACTATGCGTGAAGCTCCGAGACTGTGCCAGAAGAGACAGGTCTCGTAGTTCGTGCTGTTGGCCTGTGTGCTGATATGGATCTCAAGCTCCGGAGCGACCCGGCGAGCCAGCGCGAACATACCGGCGTCAGCCACAAGCACTGCATCCGGCTTAATATCGCAGGCCAGCTCCTTGAAATACTTTTCAGCTTCCGCAAGATCGCTGTTGTGGGCATATATGTTGGCGGTCACGTACACTTTGGCTCCGTGCGCGTGTGCAAATGCAATGCCCTCCTTCATCTCCTCTCTCGAAAAGTTCGTTGCCTTGGCCCTCAGGCTGAAGGCCTCCCCTCCGAGATATACGGCGTCAGCTCCGTAGAGCACAGCCACTTTCAAAACGTCCAGACTCCCTGCCGGGAGCAGCAGTTCCGGTCTTTTCATAAACCCTCCGTGATATATCTTTTCATTACTTCTTGACAGAGACAGCGAGCCCGTCGCCGATCGGAAGTATCGTTGTCACCAGGTCATCCCTGTGTGTAATCTCATGCAGGTACTCTCGCATCCGCTTGTAAATCGTCCGGTTCCTGCGTTCCACAGCGTAGTGAGACTCAAGAATATCCCCCTCCTGAAGCACGTTATCGCTGATCAGCATGCCGCCGGGAGACAGAAGACGCATGACCTCCGGAAGAAAGTGTATGTACTGGCCCTTGGCGGCATCCATAAAAATAAAATCGTAAGGTCCGTCAAGTTCCGGAAGAACGTCCTGGGCATCGCCGAAGATAAGGTCAACGCGGTCGCTCACTCCCGCTGCCTTAAAGTTCTCCCTGGCCGGTTCAATTCTCTTTTCATAATTCTCGATCGTCGTGATATGCGCGTCAGAATTCTCGCACATAAGTATTGCTGAAAATCCGACAGCACAGCCCACTTCCAGTATATTTTTCGGTTTCACCGACGCAAGCATGACCCGAAGGACGCTCTGCGTCTCCCTGCGTATGATCGGGACATACGCATCCCTTGCCTCCTCCTCAAGACGGTTCAGAAAATCCGAATTACCCGTATCCATGGAGGCCAGAAAAGTATGCATTCTCTCTATTCTGTCCATAGTAGATCCAAAAGCGCGAAGGCGCTCTTCTTTTCCGTAACATTGCAAGGACGGTTCCGCTGACCCTGTGCTTTCTTTATTGCACGGGCCCTCAGAACCGTCCTCATATTAATTCTCTTTTTCTTCTTCTCCTTGCGAGCCTGACCCCGGCTGTCCCTCTGTATCGATTCCGGCGAGGATCCGCATCATCTGTGTAGGTTTCTCAGATGTGTTGAGAAGATACGTTCCGCTCTGAAGCTGTCCGTGGTAGGAAGACAGTCTTTCCTGAGCAATAAAAATCCATTTGCTCTCGATCAGGTCATTTTTCACCAGAATGTCGGCTATCTCTCTGGTCGAAGCCCCCTCTGGGATCTCAACGATAACATCCTGACCCGGTTCCGACGCTATTGCCTGCTCGTTAAAAATCGAATAACCGAAAACGTAGGACATTCTCGCGATAGAAATAAAGAATATGGCTACAAGGACATACAGCAGGATCCTGATGACTCCCTTGGCGCCGAACAGCGCGACCGCATATCCCACATCTCTGTTTTTCTTTGCCATTGAATCATCCTTTCACATTCAGACTTCCGGTTCTTCCACTCCGGTCTCACTGATCAGCCGCTGATATATCTCCCTCACCATGCGAATGATCTCTGTCTCCGCGTCCATATAAGCATTGACCTCCGGGATTTTCTGCATGCTCTGGAACTTCTTCTCGAGTATGTCGGAAGTGTCGATGAGGTCCTCATCAGCCCCTTCCTCATACAGCTTAAAAATGTCCGTGCGATATTGATTGATCTGTTCTTTCAGGTCCGGGCGCTTATCAAGATTTTCCTGTGCCCTTATAAAACGGCGATAAGCCCGGCTTTCAAGTATGCTTTTTACCAACTTTTCTGTACAGGCGTCAACACTGCTTTCCATCTTGAACCTTCCTTCTGTACATTAGAAATATGACACTATGATAGCAGAACAGACTTATGCGCGCAAGACGAAAATCAGAGCGTCGTCTCCATGATGATCGGCAGGATCATCGGTCTCCTCTGCGTGCGCTTCCACACAAAATCACTCAGAGCATCCTTGATCTCGAGTTTGATTTTAGACCAGTCTGTAATGCCATAATCAAGGCATTTCATCACTGCATCGTAGGTCGTCTGGTTGGCTTCTTCAAGAAGCCCTTCCGACTCTCTGACATAGACGAAGCCGCGCGATACGATGTCCGGACCGGCAAGCAGTTCGTTAGTCCGGCCTTCCAGCGTCATGACGACAACGATAATGCCGTCCTCAGCCAGTCTCTGGCGGTCTCTGATGACAATATTACCGACATCTCCGACACCCAGTCCATCGACCAGGATCGTCCCTGTCTGGACCTTGCCGATGATCTTAGCACTATCCTCACCGATTTCGAGCACGTCGCCCGAGTGAAGAATAAACGTATTCTCGCTCGGAATGCCGAGACTCCTTGCAAGCGCTGCCTGCGCGCGCAGATGCCGCATCTCACCGTGGACCGGGATAGAATACTTTGGCTGCACGAGCGAGTAGATCAGCTTGATGTCTTCCTGGCATGCATGACCGGATACGTGAGTATCGCCGAAAACGACCGTCGCTCCTATTTCCGCAAGTTCATTCATGACGTTGGAAACAGCCTTCTCATTGCCGGGGATCGGCTGCGACGAGAAAACGATGACGTCTCCGGGCATAATCTTTATCTTCTTGTGAATGTTGGCTGCCATGCGGGACAGGGCTGCCATGGATTCTCCCTGACTGCCTGTCGTGACCAGCACAGTCTTCTCCGGCGGATAATTCCGGATCGTGTCAAGATCGACAATGGTGTGGGAGGAATCTTCGATATATCCCAGGCGGATGGCTGTGCCTATGACGTTGATCATAGACCTGCCTTCAAGACATACCTTGCGGCCGAATCTTGCTGCACAGTTGATGATCTGCTGCACACGGTCTACATTGGATGCAAATGTAGCTATGATCAGCCTCGAATTCGCATACTCCGCAAATATTTTCTCAAATTTCTCACCGACTGTCCTCTCGGACATCGTGTATCCGGGTCTCTCGGCATTGGTGCTGTCGCACATCAGCGCAAGGACTCCGTTCTTGCCGAGTTCGGCAAATCTCTGCAGATCGATCGCGTCGCCGAAGACCGGTGTGTAATCGACCTTAAAGTCGCCGGTATGTACAATTACACCGGCTGGAGTGTGGAGTGCGAGCGCAGCTGCATCCTGAATGCTGTGATTTGTTTTAATGAATTCTACGCTTATGTCCCCAAGCTCCACGAATTGTCCGTAGTTGACGACCTCCCGTCTGACAAGGTCCAGCATCTCATGTTCCTCGAGCTTATTCTCGATCACTGCCATCGTAAGTTTTGTCGTATAAATGGGTACATTAATTTTCCGGAACACATACGGAATTGCTCCTATGTGATCCTCATGTCCGTGCGTTATTACAAATCCTTTGATCTTGCTGTAATTCTCTTCAAGATAAGTTATATCCGGCAGCACGATATCAATTCCGAGCATATCATCTTCCGGAAACGCCATACCGCAATCCACGACAACAATGCTGTCCCTGTACTCAAATGCTGTGATGTTCATTCCGATCTGCTCAAGTCCGCCGAGCGGAATGATCTTCACCTTCTCCTTTCTGTTGTCTTTGCTTTTCAAATAAAAATATCCCTCCGTTCTTTTCTGGTGATATCCAGACTTCACGTTCTAATCACTGGATATCTATGTCGTCCAGCATCTCCTCGAAGATTTTCATGACAGCAGCCAGTTCGCTTTCGTCGTCTACCGGAACGTAAGCTGCCTCCTCATTAGAATCTTCTGAAATATCTTTTAAAATGAGAGCTTCCGCGTCGCCTTCCTGTGCCGTAGAGACAAGGATATAGTTTTTCCCGTACACGCGCGTCTGCTCCTCAATATAAAATTCCTCTTCATTCCCCTCATTATCAATCAGTATGATCTTGTTTGTATCCATGTGGTGCCTCCGCAGCTTTCATTTGCTTTCATGCGAGTTCATATAATCCTGCAGAATGATCGTCGCAGCGATCATATCCACGTATTTTTCACGTTCGCTTATCTTTATTCCGACATCGTCCATGATTTCAATGGCCTCTACCGTGGTAAGACGTTCATCGACAAGAAGAACAGGTACAGAAAGACGACGCTCCAGTTCTTTTTTGAATTCGAGTGTCTTTTCTGCCCTGTCCCCCATCGTATCATCCATATTCAGCGGCAGCCCAAGCACGATTTTCTCCACATCGTACTGCTTGCAGAGTTCCCCGATGCGCTGAAATGTTTTTCGCATATGGTTCTCTTTCTGCCTTCGGATAATTTCTACGCCCTGCGCTGTCAGTCCTAACGGATCGGTCACTGCCACTCCGACAGTCTTCGAGCCGTAATCCAGTCCAAGGGTCCTCACTTACGCCTCATCCTCCCCGGACTTATTGCGAATGTACGCGCGAAGAAGCTCTTCAACGATCTCATCGCGTTCCACTTTCATAATCATGCTGCGTGCACCCTTATAGCTGGTAATATAGGTCGGGTCACCGGACATTATATATCCGACAATCTGATTCACAGGGTTGTAGCCTTTTTCTGCCATAGCTGTATAGACAGTGCTGAGCACGTCCTTGACGTTGAGCTCAGGGCCGGATTTCACCTTGAAATATTGTGTGTTTCCCAAATCTGCCATATTAACTCCTCGCTATATGTATATTCTGCTCCATAAAGGGTCGTCAGGAGACAGTCTTCCAGATTTACATACTTGTCTGTATTCTACTCTTTTTTTCAGCTTTAATCAACTTATTTTAGTATTATTAAGAGATTACGGCTGCGTAACGGTTCAGACAGGCTGTTGCGTCACTTCCCGATCCGGCGGAACACATCATCTTCATCGAAAAACGCAGGTCCTGCCCTACGAGCTAGCGCAGGGCGGCTCGCCGCCTCTGCGCGATCTCTCAGTCGGACCTGCAATGTTTTTCTCTTGAAGATGGATGCGCTCCGCCGGACTCGAACTCTTAGCACAGCCTGTCTGAAGCGTTACTGCCGCCATGTATTTATAGGTACTAGTTTAAGATGCTCGCCAAGACCAAAGGCAACCATTACACCTCATAAACAAGATTTCAGTTGCCTCTGCCCTCGACCCAATGAAGCTCGCTATGCTCAAAGGCAACCAGATTGGCTCAATCCGGGACTATCTGCTGCCTTTGGGCAAATTGGCTTCTCTCGGCCCAAGACCAAAGGCAACCAAATAAGCTCATTCCGGGGCATTCTGCTGCCTTTGGACAAACTGGCATCTCTCGACCCAAGACCAAAGGCAACCAGATAAGCCCATTCCGGGGCATTCTGCTGCCTTTGGACAAACTGGCATCTCTCGATCCAAGACCAAAGGCAACCAGATAAGCCCATTCCGGGGAATTCTGCTGCCTTTGAACAAACTGGCTTCTTTCGACCCAAGACCAAAGGCAACCAGATAAGCCCATTCCGGGGAATTCTGCTGCCTTTGGGCAAATTGGCTTCTCTCGACCCAAGACCAAAGGCAACCAGATTGACTTAATCCGGGATTATCTGCTGCCTTTGGGCAAAGTATTCAATCAACATAGCAGAAACTCCGCCAACACCGAGTTACTGATATCGATCCCTCTGGAAGTAAGCTTGTATCGATCCCCCTCCCGGTCCAAAAGCCCCTCTGAAATCAAACGCACGCACACCGCACCAAAGACACTGTCAAGCTCACACCCAAATGCTTCGGCAAAGTCGGCAGCCGACACCCCCTCCATCATCCTCAGCCCCAGGAACATGAACTCCTCCATCTGTTCACTGACACTAAGGTCCTGAATTTCCTCCCGAATGTCACGAAGGCTCCCGCTGCCGGACAGATATCTCGTAAGATCGCGCGTATTACTCCACCTCGTCTCATCAAGAAGGGATGCAGCCCCGATGCCGAAGCCCACGTAGGGAGAACGCCTCCAATAGCGGATGTTGTGCCGGCACTCGCAGCCAGGCAGGGCATAGTTGCTGATCTCATAACGATGGTAACCATACGTCTCCAGAATCTGTTTCGTCAGGTAGTACATCTCCCGCTCTTCATCCTCACCCGGCAGATCCAGCCTGCCGTCCTCATAAAGAGCATAAAAAGGAGTCCCCTCCTCGACAATCAGGCTGTAGCAGCTCATATGCTCCGGTCTCAGTCTCAGAACGCGGTCAAGAGACCGCTCCCAGGAAGCCAGCGTCTGACCGGGAATGGCTGACATGAGGTCGACGTTGATATTTGAAATCCCCGCATCCCGGAGGGTACCGTAGCAGCTTTCGAACTCTGAGTACGTGTGGATCCGTCCGAGCATCTGCAGTTCTCTGTCATCCGCAGACTGCAGGCCGAGGCTGACCCTGTTTATGTATTTTTTTACAAATGCAAGCATCTCTTCCCTGAAAGTCCCCGGATTCATCTCCATCGAGATCTCAACTCCCGGAAGGACGTCGAACACCTTAAAAACTGTCTCCATGACCCGGCTCAGATCCTCCGGATCCATAACAGACGGGGTCCCTCCTCCGAGAAAAATAGTGTCGACCGGAATTTTCCCATCACGGGAGAGCGTTTCCCGCATGCCATATTCTCTGCCAAAGCTATAAATCTCGCGGCAGAGGGCATCCGCATACGCCTTCCTCGTTCCACTGTCTGCCGGACCCGATAAGAAGTCACAGTAACTGCACTTCTTCACGCAGAACGGAAAATGAAGATATATCCCGAGCGATTCCCTCACGCTTTTACGCTCCTTCCTTTACAGATCCGGGTGACGCAATAATCTCCCCTTGCGAAGTCACAGACACTGCCCGAACGTCCAGAATCCGGTTCATGAGATCTTCCTCCGTCTCCATGAGCACCGGGACATACTCTCTCGTGTAGCCGGTCAGCATGCTCTTTCCGTCAACCGTTGTACGATCTTCAAAAAGTACGCTGACAGTTTCGCCTATGAAGCTTTCCGCGTAAGCTGCTCTCCGCTCTCTGTCAATTTCCAGCAAAACTCCGGATCTTTCTGCCTTGGTCTTTTCCGTATTCTGACCGGGCATCCGCTCGGCAGCCGTCCCCCGCCTCACTGAGAACTTGAAAATGTGTGTCCTTGCAAATCCCACCTTTCGCACAAACTCCACCGTCTGCGCAAATTCCTCCTCGGTCTCCCCCGGAAAACCGGTGATGATGTCTGTTGTGATCGAGGGCTTTACGAAGTGGCCTCGAAGAATCTCACATTTGTCCATGAAATCGGCTGTGCTGTATTTTCTCTTCATGCGCACGAGAGTCGCGTCGCAGCCGCTCTGCATCGAGAGATGAAAAGACGGGCAGAACTCAGGGATCTTTGCGAGCTCCGCCGCAAACTCCTCTGTGATGATGCCCGGCTCCAGCGATCCGAGGCGAAGTCTCATTACACCCGGGATGGCAGCCACATCCTGCATGAGTCCGAGAAGGTGTCTGTTCGTTCTGGCCTCGGAAGCATAAGGTGTCTGCCTGTTCTGACCCGGAAAATCAAAGTCAAGTCCGTAGGAGCTGATATGGATTCCTGTAAGTACAAACTCCTGATATCCACGGCCGATCAGATCGCGGATCTCCTTCATCACTTCACCCGGCCTCCTGCTCCGCACGCGGCCTCTGACATAGGGAATCATGCAGTAGGAGCAGAACTGATTGCAGCCGTCCTGAACCTTGATGAAGGCCCTGGTGTGCTCGCCGTCCGGTACAAAATGAAGCTCGTCATACTCTCTCACCCCATTGATATTTGAGACAGCCATCTTTTTTCCCGACTCCCTGTTCCTGAAATACTCATCCAGGATTTCCGGCAGACGGTTCTTCTCATGGTTACCGACTATGATATCGACTGCGGGATCCGCGGTCAGCTTCTCACCGGCGTCGTGCACGTAGCAGCCTGCGGCGACAACGACCGCGTCGGGGTTCATTTCTTTGGCCCTGTGCAGCATTTGCCTCGACTTCCTGTCAGCGACATTGGTGACAGTGCAGGTGTTGATCACGTAGATGTCGGCACCGGGCGCGAACTCTGCATCCTCATACCCTGCATGTATCAGGCTCTGCCTCATGGCATCCGTCTCATATGAATTTACCTTGCAGCCGAGGCTGTGAAATGCAACTTTCATCTCAAAGTTCCTTTCTTTTGTCTTGACCTTGACACTGATTCAAGCTAAGATTGTTATACGGACAGCAGAAAAGCTGCCTATCAAGATAGTAACTGACTATCCACAAGGAGGTATTTCATAAATGAAAACTATCAAGGTCTCACTTAATTCTATCGACAAAGTAAAACAGTTTGTCAATGATATTAACCGCTACTCCTATGATTTCGATCTGGTCTCCGGCCGTTACGTGATTGATGCAAAGTCCATCATGGGCATCTTCAGTCTTGACCTTTCCCAGCCGATCGACCTGAACATTCACGCAGAAGGTGCGGATCTTGAAGAAGTCCTCAAGACTCTCTCCGTATACGAAGTCTGAAAACAGCATATGTAAACCTGAAGGGCTGCCGCATTGCGACAGCCCTTTTTATCTCAGTAGAAGAACATCTCACTGAACTAAGCGCTCCGCTCTCTGTGCCCTACTCTCTTCTCAGGGCTTCGATCGGATTAAGGTTGGCTGCCTTTATCGACGGCAGCAGCCCAAATATGATGCCGATCAGCATCGAGAATCCGACGCCGAGGATGATTGCCGGTACAGATATGGCGACCGGAGTCCCTGTCATCCGCGAGACAACGTAAGCCAGAATAATCCCGGCAGCAACTCCCAGGATTCCTCCTATACTCGTGAGCATTGCGGACTCAGTCAGGAACTGCAGAAGAATCACTCTCTTTCTGGCCCCGAGAGCCTTCTTCAGTCCGATCTCGGCCGTCCTCTCGGTGACCGATACCAGCATAATGTTCATGACTCCGATACCTCCGACAAGGAGGGCTATGCTGGCGACCCAGATCAGAAGATTGTTGGTGCTGGCCGAAAGCTCCTGCTTATTTCTTGCTTTTTCCAGGAGATCCTCCGCCTTATATTTTACATCCGAGGCGGATACGATCGACTGGTTCATAATCTTCTCCGCGTCTTTTCCCACCGTGCTCATTCCCTCAGTGGTCTTCGCCCGAACTACACAGTTCTCAGGTTCGTCGTATGCAAATATAATCGGCCATGCCGCCGAAGGAATCAGCATTGTCCCGTACTCTTCCTGGTGATAAGTCATGTAATCCGAGAAAGAATTAATGACCGGCTGAAAATTGTCAGCCTTACGAATGACACCGACCACAATGAACGGCTCCGCGTGAACGGTCACAGTGAGACCCAGCGGATCCCTGCTGTCGAAAAGGCTCTTCGCAATCTTATCATCAATGAGAATAACTTTGCGGAATTCCGTATAATCCTTCTCCACGAACGGTCTGCCCGCGCTTACAATATAGCCGCATGTCGAAAGATAATGCATGTCTACTCCGTAAATACTTCCCATATTAAGTGTATTCTCACCGCTCTCGACACCGTCCATATAGCTTCGCTTCACATAGAAAGACGCGTCGGCGGCATCAGGCAGACTGCGGATCGCTTCCTTCTGCTCATCCGACACAACAGCTACGCCGGACGGCAGACCGCTGTCCATATAATACTCGGAATCGCCCTGCATGAGTGAAATAGTCACCGCATTATTGCCCGCACCGATCAGGTTCTGCATGATCTGGTCGTTTGTCCCCTTGATTGTGGACACAATGGCGATAATCGACGCGATACCTATGATCACGCCGAGCATGGTGAGAAACGACCTCAGTTTGTGTGACCAGATACCCTGCACAGCATATATAAGATTTTCTAACATGTCCGTCCTCCGTATCCGGTATAAAGTAATAACGCCCGATTGTCGTGTTCCGGGCATGTGTGCTCTGTCCATGCAGCATCACATACCGAGTTTGCGCGATCTGTCCATGCAGCATCACATACCGAGTCTGCGCGATCTGCCCATACATCATCACATACCGGACATGCGCGATTGCCCATGCATCATACCTGCGTTCAGCTCGCATAGAGCTCATCTATCGTACCCTCGCGGGTCTTCGCCCCCTCTTTCACTTCCTTGCCGTAGGGGAATGCCAGGTAATCATCCGTCGTCACGCCGGACAGGATCTCATACCCTTCTCCGGAGATCTTCCCGACCTCGATATATTGCTTCACGAGCAATCCATCCCCGCCTCTTTTCATGACGTACATCTTTCCGTCCTCCTCGCGGACGAACGCGTTGTACAGATACAGCATACCCATGCCGTCCGCCATGGATTCCTCACTGCTGTCTCCGGACGGGTTATAGGTAATCATCACCCACTCACCGTTCTTTACCTCCCCGCTTCCGGCTGCAAATGACACCGTCATCGGATACTGAGACGCCAGCGGGTCACTATTTTGTGAGACAATCGGATATGCGGAGATGTCCCGCACAAGTCCCTTATAGCTCGCACCTGACTCCCATGCCATGATGTCGACCGAATCGCCCACTTTCACTTTTCCGTACATTTTCTCACTGATGTATGTCTTTATATAGAGACCCTCCTCCGAGGTGACGGAGAGGAACGGTGAGCCATCATTACTGATATGATCTTTATCCCCAACCGTCCTGACGACTCCATTCATCCTCGAGAGGACCGTGCCTTCATTTACAGCCTTCTCCGCCGCTTTGATGGCAAGGAGACACTCGCGAAGGTCCAATCTGAGGGAAGCCAGGTTGGCCTCCTCCTCCTTCCTGCGTTCCACGATCTCCTCCTTCGTCATTTTCGCGCTGCTCTCTATGAGACCGAGCGCGCCGGCGATGGCACTTTCGGATTCCGTCTTTTCTTCATTTGCGAGATACATATAGCCTCGGTCTGAGACCGCAACGATCACAGCCTCACGTCTCAGCGCAGGCATATATCCGCCGTCGGATCCTCTACCGTCAAATGAGACTGTTCCCGCGCCTGTTCCTCTGCCCTCGCCAGGGGCTGTTCCTGTGCCTGTTCCTCTGCCCTCTCTCGGGGCTGTCCCTGCACCTGTTCCTCTGCCCTCGGCCTCAGCTGTCGCCCCCGCACCGGTCTCTCCATCCTCGGGCGGAGATGTCACACGCGGCGCATCAGACTGTCGGTCATCACTGCCCGCATCATCTACGTCGGAAGGCGCATCTGCCACAGTCGGCTCAGGCTGATTTGTCACGGTCGGAGTCGGAGTCACAGAATCTTTCCCTGCATCAGACGGAGCATCCTCCTCCTCGTCTCCCTCGCCCGGCTTTGGCGTCGCTGTAGGAATCGGAGTCGGAGCTGCCGTAACATAGGGCAGGTCGCTTTCCGGGGCTTTTGTCGGTTCCCTATCCGGGTCCGTCACGAGCGGATACAGATACAGATAGCGGTCCCAGTCCTCCGGGACCCGGTCGAGATAGGCTGCGTTCATGATCCAGGCCGCAAGGAGCCTGCCATCAGCGCTGTCCCCATCATATATCTCAAGGGAAAAATAAACATCACGGCCTTCTTCTTTGGCCATCTGTCGCATCATCTCAATAAATGCAGCGGTAATCTCAGTCCCGTCTGTACACAGGAATCTGTAGGGATTCTCACGGGTGCCGACGCTTGGCTCCGACGAGTTAAAAGCTTTGGCTGACCCGTCCAGTACCTCATTCACGGCAGCCTTTCCGTATGAAGGAGTGGGGGTAGCTTTCGGCTTTCCCGTCGGAGAGATCTCACCCTCATCAGGAATTTCCTCTTCCGGAATCTCCTCATCCGGGAGTTCCTCTTCCCAGTAATCTCCTTCTTCCTCTTCCCCTGAATCTTCGGGCTCGGAAGGCTCCTCCGTCGGCGCGATCTCACTGCTTACCGGCTTCAGTCTTTTCAGGGTGACAAGGTTGCGCCGGGCGACATCAATTCTGAGCTCGACCTGCTCCCTGTTGATTTTCTCTTTTTCGAGGTTCATGCCTGTCTTCACCGTGTCGTAAGTGAGCAGCTTGTCCCCGACATACACTCTCTGGCCTGCCGTCACAAAGACTTCATCTACCGTCTGTGTGCTCGAAATATAAATGTCCTGAGAGACGTCCGCCGTGATAGTCCCGTCCATCGTTACAGAAGCATCGAAAAAGCCTCCTCCGTAGTTGAGAGAACTTGCCGGAATGACCATCACGGTCTTCTCCTGGGATTTCTTTACCGCGTACGCAATCCCGATGATTGCAAGCAATATCACACATGCGGCTAGGATAGGCACCAGTATGCGTTTTCTCTTCATACTGCGTCACCTCCGCCTGCGTCCTCACAGTTCTCATACTCAATATCTTCCTCACTCAGTGCCGCGCCGTGAGCCGCAGCATTGTATTCCTCATCCGGCACCCATTCGAGGTTCTCTGTACTTTGGTCCTCTCTCAGTGCCTCATCGAAAGTCTCTGTACTTCGTTCCTCTCTCAAGGCAGCATCGAAAGTCTCTGTACCCCGGTCCTCTCTCAGCACTCCATCGCGGATCTCTACTATGCGGTCCGCATGAGAGGCAATCTCGCGGTCATGGGTGATCATGAGGATTGACACACCCTCCCTGTTCAGCTGGCGGAATATTTCCATGACCTGCTTGCCCGACGCGGAATCAAGTGCCCCGGTCGGCTCGTCAGCGAGCAGAATTTTCGGATTGTTCACAATAGCCCTTGCTATGGCCACTCTCTGCTTCTGACCGCCGGACAGCTGGGACGGCATAAAATTTACACGATCTTCAAGTCCGACTTTTTTCAGGGCTTCGATTGCCATCTCACGTCTCTTTTTTCTCGGAACATGGGCATATGAGAGCGGCAGCTCGACATTGGAGAGGGCGGACTGACGGGAGAGAAGTTGGAATGTCTGGAACACGAACCCGATCTTATAGAGACGAAGATCGCTCATCTCATTGTCACTGAGACCGGCTATATCCTGCCCTGCGATGAGGACTTTGCCCTTTGTGGGCACGTCAAGACAGCCGATGATATTCATCAGCGTCGACTTGCCCGAACCTGACGGTCCCATGACGGCTGTGTATTCTCCCTCAGCCATCCGGAAATTTACATCCCTGAGGACGGGTACCTCCATCTTGCCGGACAGATAGTTTTTATATACACCTCTGCACTCGATAACATTGGCCATAAATATGTCCTTCGCCACTCCTTCGCTGTCGTTCTGATACCGGCAGCAACTCTTTTGGACTGCTGCGGCGGCAAAAAGTCATGTCAACTCTTCCGGATTTTCCATATCTTCCTCTGTCTCTTCCACGATCACAGAGGCTGAATCGATAGTTGTCATTCCCTCGTGAAGCGTATCCTCCGGAAATGCGATAAGATCCGATTCCGTAAGACCTTCAAGGATCTGTACCTTGCCGAGTTCATCATCCCTCTCACCGAGCGTGACCGGTTTCTTTACAAGTTTTCCGCCGTCATCAGCCCAGACGAACGGGTCTCCTGTCTCATCTATATAATAAGCGTCAAGCCAGATTCCCTGATGGACTTCCTCATCATTCTGGCCCAGATCCGGCTCAAGGTACACGTGCTGTCCCATCATGAGGCCTTCGCTACCGGAAAGCTCCACATAGAAAGGATAATTCGAGCTGGAGCCTCCATCGTTTCCGAACATACTCGCATAGGGATTGCCCTGGGCGTTCTCCCTGTCGATTTTTGTAACCGTGCCGCTCCACACAAGGCTCTCATCCACACGGCTGTGTATGATCATCGGAAGACCTTCATAGATCTGCCCGATGTTCTGCTCGTTGACAGTTCCCTTTACCCTAAGATCGCCCGTCTTCATGATCTTGATGAAACTGTTGTCAGTTCCACCCTGCGTATCAGAAGAACCGCTCTCGTTGATTGACTGCACAACACCCGAGATCTTACTGTATACTGTAGCATTGTTAATATTATCCTGTATCTTCGCGATATCAGAGCGCTTCACGGTTATGTCGTACTCTTTCTGCTTGCGCTCGAGTTCCTGCTGCTTGATCTGGATCGTAAAATTGGCCTGCTGATCCTTTCCCGCCTTTTTCTGCTGTTTGACCAGTGCTGAAATGGTATCATCGAGCGCATTCCGCTCGGCATTCAGCCTCTCCAGCTCGATCTGGGCTTTGGCAAGCTGTTCCTGAAATGCGTTGACGTCATACGTGAAGAGGGCCTGACCTTCGCTTACTTCCTGCCCGACGCTGACAAGAATCGCGGCGACCTTGTACTCCGAATTCGGGTCGACGGACCAGGTCTCCGGCGATTCCACAACGCCGCCGAACCTGTTTACGGCGCCGCTTACATTTGCACCTGTGAGATAAGCGACGGAAGTGACGTAGACCTCCTCGCCGTCATCGGTGACCGCCCCATTTCTTATATGTCTGTATCCAAAGAACCCCGCAATGCACAGGCACACCGCCAGAATGATCAAAGCGGTCGCTTTGCCCGGAGTCCATGCACCTTTTTGTTCCATCTGCGCCAAGTCCCTTTCCCGGAATGATTTAAGTCTCGCTCGACTCCGCCGTGAAGGCGGAGGACTTCTCTCACTAAGATAATACACTAGAAACCACTTTATTTCATCTGAAATCCGAAAATGATCCCTCAGGGTTTAGACCGGCGCACTGTCAACCTAGCAGTCCGGGAACTGCTCACAGATCTGCGCAGGGTCCGGTTCAGCCGGCATTATTGCTTTATTGCGAGCATTACCCGCTCTGGGGGTGCTGTAATTCAAGTCTCGCTCGCGAGACTTGGCGCGGGATTCGGGTCAGCGCTAGCTGACATAATTCCCAACCGAATCCCTGCGCATCCTCGCGGAGCGTTTATCTCAGTTGGGGATTGTGACCCGCCACTGAGACAAGCAGGATAATGATTTACCCACCGCTTGCAGAAGCGGGGGTCTTCCCCACTGAGATAAAAGGATCCACCCCGACCATTGAATCAGGATGGATCCTCTTATCGACCATGTATTATTTTGCGATCACGACCTCCGCCGTGTCAATCGCTTCTTTTACCAGATCATCGATCTTCTCGCTCAGTTTTCTCTCGTTGCGCTCAATGACCTCAATGATCGGCTTCGTGACCGGATGCTTGGCTACGAAAATCGTGCAGCAGTCCTCGTACGGAAGAATCGACGTATCATAAGTGCCGATCTCGCGCGCGATCGCGGTGATATCGTTCTTATCAAATCCAATCAGGGGTCTGTAGACCGGAAGCTCGCAGACGGCGTCCGTGCAGCGCAGCGACTGCATGGTCTGACTTGCGACCTGGCCGATGCTCTCGCCTGTGATGAGACCGAGGTCTCCCTCCTCCTTCGCGAAATGCTCAGCGATCCTCATCATATAGCGGCGCATGATGATCGTGAGCTCTTCATGCGGGCACTGATCGTAAATGTACAGCTGAATGTCCGTGAAATTGACGATATGAAGCCTGATCGGTCCAATGTACTTAGCGACGATCTTCGCGAGATCCACAACCTTCTGCTTCGCTCTCTCGGATGTG
>JAFRCB010000260.1 GCA_017404585.1 Lachnospiraceae bacterium | reverse complement strand
TCATCTTCTTCGTGCTGCAGAAGCAGTTCACAGAGGGTATCACCGGCGCAGTCAAGTAAATATCAAAGCTTCCTGTATGCAGATTGAGGAGCACACTTACCGTGCTATATCGGCAGACGGAAGTTAGTAACAGGCATTTAGACGGCGGGGCATGTGCCTCATACGTGTGCCCCGCTATTTTTGTACGCAAAATCAGGATGTTTTGAGAAATAACAGGTAAAAATCAGGTTAAAAAGGGGTATGAGCATGGCAGATTTTAGATATGATATTGTTAAGGACCCGGAAGTATTCATGGAGAATCGGCTGACAGCACACTCTGACCATGAGTATTACAGCAGTAAAGAGGCAGCAGCGGGGGTGTCAGATTTTCGGTACAGTCTGAACGGAATCTGGAGATTTGCATATGCCGGAAATTATGATCTCGCTCCGAAGGATTTCTGGAAAAAAGAGTTCGATACGAGAAAATGGGATACGATCAGGGTCCCGGCTCATATCCAGATGGAGGGGTACGGTCATCCGCAGTATGTAAATGTACAATATCCCTGGGATGGATATGAGAATATAAAGCCGGGCGAGATCCCCGAGAGTTTTAATCCCATTGCCAGCTATGTAAAGTACTTTGACCTTCCTGACTTTATGAAGGAAAAAAGAGTTTTCGTATCTTTCCAGGGAGCGGAGAGCGGTCTCGCTCTGTGGCTGAACGGACATTATGTCGGCTATGCTGAGGACAGCTTCACTCCATCCGAGTTCGAACTTACAAAGTTCATTGATCCCGAGGGCGAAAATAAGCTGGCGGCTCAGGTCTTCCGATTCACAGCGGGCAGCTGGTGTGAGGATCAGGATTTCTTCAGGTTCTCGGGAATTTTCAGGGATGTATATCTCTATACGATTCCGGATGTACATATAAGAGATCTCAAAATACAGACGCTGCTGGATGAAGATTACCGTGATGCGGTCCTTTCAGTGGATCTTGACTGCGTCGGTGAGGGCAAAGCAGAACTGAATTTGTATGACGGCGACAGAGTAATAGCCTGCGGAAAAGCTGCCCTGACCGGAGGAATTTCCCATGTATCCATCCCGGTCTCCGCGCCGAAAAAATGGAGTGCTGAGAAGCCGGATCTATACAGACTTGAGATCGAGATTTCTGACTCATGCGGAACGATCTGTGAATTCATCTGTGAGAAGGTCGGATTCCGCAGGTTTGAAATAAAAGATCATGTGATGTGTCTGAACGGAAAGCGCATTGTGTTCCGCGGTGTCAACCGACATGAGTTTTCAGCGAGGAGCGGGCGCGTGGTAACTTATGAGGATATGGTGACGGACGTCAGGACGATGAAGCGGAACAACATCAATGCGATCCGCACAAGCCATTATCCCAACCGTACGGAGCTCTATCGTCTCTGCGACGAATATGGAATCTATATGATCGATGAGACGAATCTGGAGACTCACGGTGTGTTCAATGCAGTCGGCAGGGAACTTGTACCGCTGGAGTTTGCTTTGCCCGGAAACCGACCTGAATATGTTCAAATGCTGATAGACCGAGCAAGATCCATGTTCGAGAGAGACAAGAACCATCCGGCTGTTCTTATCTGGTCCTGCGGAAATGAGTCGTTCGGCGGAGAAGATATTTTCAAAATGCACGAGGCTTTCCATACATGGGACCCCACAAGGCTGGTCCACTATGAGGGAATCGCCTGGGACAGAAGATTTCCGGATACGTCCGATATTGAGAGCACAATGTATGCCCCTGTAAGTGACATTGTTCAGTTCCTGAGTCAAAACAGAGAAAAACCCTATATTAACTGTGAGTACACTCACGCGATGGGCAATTCCTGCGGCGCTATGCATAAGTATACAGACCTTACGGAGACTGAGCCTCTCTTTCAGGGAGGATTTATCTGGGATTATATTGACCAGGCTATCCTGACAAAGGACCGTTTCGGCAGAGATTTCCTCGGTTACGGAGGAGATTTCGGCGACAGACCTCATGACGGCAGTTTCTCGGGCAATGGTATAGTGTATGGACTTGACCGTGATCCTTCGCCCAAAATGCAGGAAGTCAAGTTCAATTATCAGGCGATCAAAGTCAGATTCGATGGCGCGGATCTTATCATAAAGAACAACAATCTGTTTACGAACACTGATGAATACAGGTGTGTGTGCAGACTGGAAAAAGAAGGAAAACTGATAGAGCGTAAAGATATCCGGATGGATATTCCTCCGCTGTCGGAGCGCCGCATGCCGCTTCCGTTCGATGTGAGCGGTACAGACGGAGAACTCACCATCACGGTCTCCTTTGAACTTAAGGAGGATACGATCTGGGCGAAAGCCGGGCATGAGGTGGCTTACGGCCAGACGACAGTGGGAACATACAGACCGACTCCTCACAGGAAAGCCTTTATGAAAGTCACAGAGGGCTGGAACAATATCGGTGTCAGAGGTGATGAGTACGAGATCCTCTTCTCAAAGATAGCCGGAGGCCTCGTATCCTACCGTTTTGGCGGAAGGGAACTGCTTGACCGCATTCCGAAGCCGAATTTCTGGCGTCCGATGACGGAAAATGATAATGCAGCCCTGCTTCCGTTCCGGTCCGGTGACTGGAAGCTTGCCAGCATGTATGTGAC
>JAFRCB010000259.1 GCA_017404585.1 Lachnospiraceae bacterium | reverse complement strand
CCCTCCGCGCTGATCCCGCGCGCAGGCACCGTATACCTATTCAGTTTTAGCGGGACTCCTCCGCAATACGAAAAGTATACCACGCAAAGCCCCGGCGGTAAAGTGCGCTGTAGGAGAACGCGACAGTTCAGGCGGGCTGCACCGGAGTCTCGGAAGCCGGCAGTAAGCATCATCTTCATCGAAAAGCGCAGGTCCTACCTTCCGAGCTTAGCAATGCATACGCATTGCTGATCTCTCAGTCGGACCTGCAATGCTTTTCTCACGAAGATGGATGCCTTACTGCCGGCAGCGAACTGTGAGAGCGGCCCGTCCGAACTGATACCACCACACGTCACAAATCTGAGATTTGCAATGGAACTGTTTCCCACGTATAATGTCAATATAAGCTGCGCAAGGGGTAGCATTAATACTGTACTCTCATCCCGCAAGCTGGATCCTACTTAACGGAAGGAGTCCCCATGACGACCGGACTTATACTGACTCTTGTAAAATACGCATTTTCTGCACTGCTCACTTTCATATCGATCGCGTGCACTAAAAATTTAAAATATACTGTATCATCGCTGCTCGAGCTCGCCTGCATCTTCCTCACTGTCAATGCTCTCCTGCCGGCAGCCCGAATCCCTGTGATTGTCTTAAGCGACCTGCTCAGTCTCCTTTTCAACGCCCAGATGCTGGTCCTTTCCTTCGGAGCTGTCTACATCACGCTGGTCATGCTCACGAACCTGGACTCCCTGGAAGACCTCTTCGGCAAGCTCGTTCAATACCTGATTGCGATCGCTGTCGTGCTGGCATTCACGTTCCTGCCGGTGAGTCACGTCGCCGGGGTCCCGGCATTCATCCTGCCCGGGGTCATTGCAGCTGATATTGTTTTTCTGGTCGTATTCGGCGCGCAGTACTCCCCGACGTACGGTCTCTATGACCTGATCCGCACTGTAGTGCTGAACATACGCCGCACGAAGCTTGTGCAGAGTCTCCCCGGCGCCAAAGAAAAATTTGCCAGAGACGGCATAGATGATTACAGGGAAAGGCCGAAGAGTCTGCCCAAGAATCCCAACATTATTGTCGTCTTCACAGAGGGGCTCTCCCAGCACATGATATCCGACAAAAGGAACATCATGGCGAACTTCCAGGCTTACCAGAAAAAGTCGCTGAACTTTACTAACTATTACAACCACACCTACGCGACCTACTGCGCCCTGATCGGTCAGCTTACAAGCGGCTATCAGCTCAACAATTACGACCAGAGCAGCCTCACGTCGCTGCAGTGGATCCTGAAAGACCGCGGCTATCACACGACCGTGATCAACACAGAGCCGCGAAACAAGCTCTTTACGGATTATCTGGGCGGAATGGGATTTGACGAGGTGAGGGGATCCGAGATCACTGACCTGCAGGGTGAAGCCCACAGTCTCTCCGATCGCCAGGCCTATGAGCTTCTCTTTGACACCGCCATGGAGAATCACGCTAAAGCCGCCCCGCACCTGACTGTGATCTACACATTCGGTTCACACATCTCATTTGACTCACCGGATGAGAAATACGGAAACGGTAAGGACACGACGCTGAACAAAATGTATAATCTTGATATACAGTTCGGCCGTTTCATGGAGAAATTCGAAGCGAGTGACATGGCGGACGACACCATTATTGTGATGACGGGCGACCACTGCGCATACGGCGACTTCTTCTATCGCGGAGCCTATCCGCACTATACGCGTGCAAATGTCGACTGCGACGAAATGCCCCTCTTCATCCACCACAAAAATGTCCGTCCGGAAAATATCGACGTCTGCGGACGAAATACCCTGTGCATGGTCCCCACCCTGCTCGACTATCTGGATATCAGCGCTCCGAATTATTTCCTCGGGACCTCCCTCTTCGGGCCTTCCGGGAAATATGACACTATTTTCTTCGACGCGACATACCAGCTGACAACAAAAAACGGACAGATCCGGGAGCTGACGAAAGAAGAAATACGCCTGCTCGAACCTGTCCTCATGGATTATTTTGCTTCGAAAGCTTTGCCGAAGAACCGCTGACAGCGGCTGTAGTCCGAATATCTCATGTCAGCGACGAGCTTCACTTTTCACATTCATAGACTATCGTTACAAGAATTCTGCTTCAGAGATGAACTCATTACCGGATTTGTGTAATCAGATTGGAGACAGATATGAGAATAAAAAAACTTATCGCATATGTCCTGTGCCTCATCATGGCATTCTGTCTGTCCGCCTGTACCGGAAGGGTCGAAACTAGCTCCGGCCAGTCGACGACTGTGGACACGGCTGATCATTTCAATGTGGCTGTCTTCTACTTTGACTACGCCGACGCATATATATCTGCGGTGCGCACATCCCTGAATAAAGATCTGACCGACAGCGGCATACCCTACACGGAATATGACGCCGCCTCCAACCAGGCGACGCAGAACTCCCAGATCGACAACGCCCTCGCCCACGGTGCAAGCATGCTGCTGGTCAATATAGTCAGTTCCGGTTCAACAGATATCGCTGACTCCATTTGCCTCAAGGCATACGTTGCCCACGTTCCGGTCGTCTTCTTCAACCGTTCTGTCGAAGCAGAGGGAGATGAGGGAGTCATCCTCGATTTCTACAGCAATGTCGCCTTTGTCGGGACTGACCCGGCGGAGGCAGGTCACCTGCAGGGCCGGATGATCGGACATTATCTTGTTGAAAACTATGATAAATGCGATCTCAACGGTGACGGTGTCATCAGCTATGCATCCTTTAAGGGTGAAGCCAAGAATGCCGAGGCTATCTATCGCACACTGTACTCCGCAGAGGATACAAACCGCATACTGAGGGCTAACAGTAAGCCTGCCCTCAGCTATTTCAACCCGTCGAGCGTAGACGCGTTCCAACTGGATCTGACAGGTAAATGGTCCATGGATGCAGTCAGGGACTACATGATGACCAACCTCGCCCAGTACAATGAAACAAGCGAGAACATGATCGAGCTTGTAATCTGCAACAGTGACACCATGGCGGAGGGAGCCATTCGCGCCCTTCAGGCCTTCGGTTATAACACCGGGGACGAAGCATCAACGACAATTCCCGTTTTCGGTGTCGACGCCTCTCCTGCAGGCAGGCAGCTGATTTCAGAAGGTAAGATGGCCGGCACAGTCGTTCAGGATGCCCCGGGCATGGCTCACTGTATCAGCCTGCTGACATCAAACATAAGTGAAGGAAAAGATCTCCTTGACGGGACAGAGGATTACGCGAGAGACACCAAGAACAATCTTGAGCACAAGCTGTATATCCCCTATTCTGTCTATGAACCGGAAGCTTAAAGCAGCGCCTCCTTATTTTCCCGATCCTGCCTCATCACCTCATTGACTTCCGCACCAATCATAATAATATACATGCTGAAGTACAGCCAGAACATAACTATGGCCAGCGTCGTCAGCGAGCCGTACGTTGAAAACGCATGAAAAGCACCGAGATAGACCGTGACGAACAGGGAAAACGCCATCCAGCCGATCGTTGCCACAAAAGCCCCGGGCAGCTGCTCTGAGAATTTCAGCTTCTTGTGCGGGAACCACCTGTACATGAGCGAGATTCCCAGGGTCATGAGGAATATGACATAGACAGTACGCATGGCGGTGGAATAGAGATACAGAGGTACTCCCTTCGGCCTCATATGAAGGAGAAATGCTCTCACATTTCTCCAGAAGACTGTCATGGCTGCGGCGAACATGAGCAGTATGGCGAGGCAGATCGTATAGAGCAATGCCCACAGCCTTATGATGAACCAGTTCTTAAGTTCCGTAATTCCGGCGATCCGGTCAAGACCGGTCGACAAGGCGTGCATGGATTTCGAGGCCGCCCACAGCGTCGTGACGGATGATATTCCGATATATCCGAAGGATGAGGAATACAGCTCCTGCAGGATGTCATGCAGGGCAGGCAGCAAATAGTCCGGAAAAATGGAATCTACCGTAAAGAGCAGGTCCTCCTGGCTGACCGGCGCGTATTTCATGAGCTGCAGCAGCAGGATCAGGAACGGGAACAGCGACATCCGTATGAAAATCGCTGACTGCGCAGCGTATGCTGCGACCTGATCATCCGACGATTTGCCTATGACACGCACGACAAACCCTGCCGGCTCAAATATCTTCCTTATGAGTCTCTTCATACCCCTAACCTCAGCAGATAACAACTGCGACACACCGCCGCTCTAAATTTTACATCAATGTATCCTTCTCTGCCTCTCTGTGTACCAGCCTGGCCGCAATGAGCGTGAGAACAATAATCATGACCAGAACGAAATAT
>JAFRCB010000029.1 GCA_017404585.1 Lachnospiraceae bacterium | reverse complement strand
TCGTGACCGGCCGCGTATCATCTGAAGATGAGCGGGCGAGCAAGCTGATCGCGGACAAGATCATCACATTTGAGGAGATACCGAAGGACGTATGGCTGGCATTTGCAGATAAGGAGACCTGGAACGCATATGCGCCCGAGCTCACCGAACTTTTATCGACGGCGGAGCGGGGAAATGACAGGATCATCGTGTTCATAAGGAACCCAAGACAGATGAAGGACCTGACCGGCAGGGGAAAAATTTCCGCGACTCCGGAGCTGCTGGACGGATTCATGAGGATCTGCGGCGAGGAGAATGTTGCGGTCAGAGCGTCCAGACAGTGAATAACAGCGGCCGGGGACCTTCGCACCATCGCGAGCCTGGCATATTTGACAAAGCCGGAGTAAACACACAGCAGTTATTCAGACATGGACTGATTTTGAACCGAGAATTGGGAAAGTTAAAAATATTCAAAAAACATGCCTGCATTTAAGGTATCTATTATAAAAAGTGTTGAAAAATCAACCTTCTTGCTTTAGAATAAAAAGGTAAACATGCACAGCTTTGAACGATAAATATGTGCAGGACATGGTAATTTGTACAAAAATACTCCCGAGGGGGCAATGAAAATGGCTGAGAAAAAGATTAAAGCAATCGGTGTTCTTACTAGCGGCGGCGACGCGCCGGGAATGAATGCGGCGGTCCGTGCGGTTGTTCGTCACGGTCTGACAAAAGGGATGAAGGTCTTTGGTATCAAGAGAGGATATTCAGGCCTCATCGATGAGGAAATTATTGAAATGAAGGCCGGCAATGTGTCCGGTATTCTTTCCCTGGGCGGCACGGTTCTCGGAACAGCACGCTGCAAGGAAATGCGCACACCGGAAGGTATCGCAAGAGCTGTTGAAGTCTGCAATAAGTACGGTATCGAAGGTCTCGTAGTCATCGGCGGCGACGGCTCATACCGCGGTGCCGAGAAGCTTGCCAATGAAGGCATCAACGTTGTCGGTGTCCCGGGAACCATCGACCTTGACATCGCCTGCACAGAGTACACAATCGGCTTTGACACAGCTGTCAACACAGCTATGGAAGCAATCGACAAAGTCCGTGACACATCCTCCTCTCATGAGAGATGCTCCATCATCGAGGTCATGGGACGCAACGCCGGCTACATTGCTCTCTGGTGCGGTATCGCCAACGGCGCTGAGGACGTTCTTCTTCCGGAGAAATATGACTATGACGAGCAGAAGCTGATCGACAACATCATCGATAACAGAAGACGTGGTAAGACACATCACATCATCGTCAACGCTGAAGGCGTAGGCCATTCCGCTTCCATGGCAAGGCGTATCGAAGCAGCAACAGGTATGGAGACACGTGCTACTATCCTCGGCTACATGCAGCGCGGCGGCAGCCCGACCTGCAAGGACAGAGTATACGCTTCCACAATGGGATGCCTTGCTGTTGACCTCCTCGCTGAAGGCAAGACAAAGAGAGTTGTTTCCTATGCTAACGGCAAGTTCCGTGACTATGACATCAACGAAGCTCTCGCAATGACCAAGGAAATCGATCCGTATCAGATCGAGATCTGCAGTTCCCTGTCCCACAACTATTACAAGACAGAAGAAGCTGCTCTTGACGTGGATGAGGAACTGTAATAAGGTGACACAGTCATTTAAAGATGTCAAAAATCTTATAAAAAGTAAAAAGGCCCGCGATGAGCAGGGCCTTTTTGTGACGGAAGGAATCAAGATATTTTCCGAGACTCCGATGGACAGGGTGGAGGCTGTATTTGCCACAGCAGAATTTGCAAATGAGCACCCGGAAATGATCGCCAGAATTCCTGCCGGCACAGAGCGTGTTCTTGATGTGCGCGCGGACAGATTTGCCGGAATATCCGACACTAAGAACCCGCAGGGAATCATCGCGGTCGTGAGGAAAAAGAAATATACGCTTGCGGACATTCTTGGGAGCGCGGAAGCGGGCTGTATAGACAGTGGGGCGGGCAAAGGAACAGGACAGGGGACTGCTCCGCTGATAGTAGTTCTTGAGAACCTGCAGGATCCCGGCAACGCCGGGACGATCCTCAGAACCGCCGAGGCGGCGGGGGTGTCGGGCGTCATCTTGACAGAAGGGTCGGTCGACCTCTATAATCCTAAGGTCATCCGTTCCACGATGGGATGTATTTTCCGCATGCCGCATCTGGTCGTCGCGTCTGCGGAAGAACTGCTCCCGGAACTTCGGGCAGAGGGCATAACGACCTATGCAGCGCATCTCGGAGGCAGCATATCCCACTTTGAGGGAGACTATACCGGCGGAACTGCATTCTTTATCGGAAATGAGAGCAGGGGCCTTTCGGACGAACTGTCCGGGAAGCTCGACGTGCTCATGAAGATCCCGATGTCAGGCAAGGTCGAGTCGCTCAATGCGGCTATGGCGGCAGGTATATTGATGTATGAGGCAAAGCGCCAGAGAACAGTGGCGGGTCAGGGGCTTTTGGGATGAGCTGAAGCGGACCCGGGTGCGACAGAGAATCGCCGGAGGGCATTGAATGAGAGATAAGAGTTCGGCAGAAGACGTTTTGTATATTGTTGTCACGGTCGTTCTGACCATCCTTATACTGGGATCGTTCATGATGATGCTCCTGACAGATGAGCAGGGAATTCCCCGGATCACATTTTTCGGGTTCGGGATCCTGTTCAACATACTTCTGGCCGTTAATAACCTGACGCGGGGCAGGAAGCGGGGCTATATCTGCCTCGCTGCTGCATTTATCTGCGCGGTCATGGCGGTGGTCTCGTTTACTATGCTATAAGATGAGAGGACAACATGGAGAATATCACACTTTGCGGTGCCAGCTGGTACGAACAGAAATACTATTTTAACCCTGCCTTTGACAAACTGCCCAAGGCTGTCAAGGACGAACTTCAGATCATGTGCGTTGAGTTCACGGAAGATGTAGGCGGTGTGCTGACTCTTGAATTTGAGGAGGACAGGATGCCGCACTTCACTGTGCGCCATATGGAGACGGACTTCCGCTTTGATGAGATCGGAGCAGAATTAAAGATCAAAGAGCTTCAGCGGGAAAAAAGGGAACTTATGGAACAGCTGTCTCTGTTCTACCGTCTGATCGTGCTGGGCGAGAAGCCCTGAGAGTATGAGGAGGCGGCGACAGTGAGGAGGCAGCATGAGTATTAAAAAAGTGAAGATCGGAAATGTAACGCTGGATAATCCGTTCATTCTGGGTCCCATGGCGGGAGTGACGGATCAGCCGTTCAGGATCCTCTGCCATGAGATGGGGGCTGCCCTTGTCTGTATGGAGATGGTCAGCGCCAACGCTGTAAAATACGGAAACAAAAAGACCCTGGAATTTATACATATCTCGGAGAAGGAGCATCCGGTCTCAATGCAGCTGTTCGGACCGGATCCCGAGACTATGGCGACCGCTGCAGTGCAGCTGGCCGGTGAACCTTTCGATATTCTGGACATCAACATGGGCTGCCCGATGCCCAAGATCGTGAACAATAATGAGGGATCGGCCCTCATGCGCGACCTTGAGAGGGCTGGAGCTATCGTAAGGGCTGTGTGCGCTGTCTCGACGAGACCTGTCACTGTCAAGATCCGGGCGGGCTTTAATGAGAATGAGACCAATGCCGTGGAGGCGGCCAAAGTGCTCGAGGATGCAGGTGCTTCCGCGATCGCGGTCCATGGAAGGACCCGTGAGCAGTATTATACGGGCAGTGCTGACTGGGATATTATCCGCAGGGTCAAAGAGGCAGTCGGCGTACCGGTCATCGGTAACGGTGACGTGAATTCAGCCGAAGATGCGGTCAGGATGATGCGCGAGACCGGCTGCGACGCAGTGATGATCGCCCGCGGGGCTCAGGGGAACCCGTGGATATTTGCGGATTGTCTGCATTATCTTGAGACGGGAGAGCATCTGCCAAAGCCTGATATTGATGAGTGTAAGGCCATGATGCTCCGGCATGCCAAAATGCAGCTCGAGGAAAAAGGCGCGCATCTCGGTATTCTTCAGATGAGAAAGCATGTTGCGTGGTACACGGCCGGCTATCGGGATTCCGCCGCTCTCCGCAACAGGATCAATCAGGTGACCACTTATGAGGAGCTCGAGAAGGTCCTCGCTGACTGGTAAATGATGAGTGGGAAGTTATG
>JAFRCB010000258.1 GCA_017404585.1 Lachnospiraceae bacterium | reverse complement strand
GCTCGTCCAGGGTGGTAACATCGCTGGTTTTGAAAAGGTCGCTGCTGCAATGATGGAACAGGGTCTCGTATAATCGGGGCTGCTGATTCGGCATAACAGAATGACTGACGGAGGACCGATGCTCAGGCCTCGGTCCTTTTTTATCCTGATAGACGAGGACATGTAAAATGCATATTTGCATTGTTAATATTTTATTTATTTAAATGATTGAAGTCATCGGTGGTATAATGAATCAGCAATTATTGTTCGTGCACAAATCATTCGTTTACCCGTTACTGTTGAAAGGAGGAGGATATGATATTTGGACTGGAACCTCATGTCTTCTTCGCGTTCCTCTCGTGGCCTGTAACCTATACGATCATCGCGATCATCATGTATTTTGTTATGGGCAAGAACGACAAGAAAGAAGAAGCATGGGAAAAGGCTTATGACGAGTGGCAGGCCTCACTCAAGAAAGAAGGGGGTGAGGACGAATGATCGGAGGAGGAGTTACCGAATATGTAGTTCTTTTGATCTATCTGTGCGGTATGATTGGAATCGGTGTTTACTGGGCGAAGCACAGTAAGACATCTGAGGACTATCTGCTCGGCGGAAGAAAGATAGGCTCCGTTCTGACAGCCCTCACACTGCAGACCACATCCATGTCGGGATATATGTTCATGGGTGGCCCTGCACAGACATACAAAGAAGGGTATTTCACCCTCTGGTATGCGGTCGGAGACGGCGGCGGCGCCATCTTCAACGTAGGTATCCTGGGCAAGAGAATGAGAAGACTCTCATACTATCTCGGATGCCTTTCACCAATCGAATATATTGAGAAACGATATCCTGGTCCTGCGACCAGAGCGATTGCAGCCGCGATTGCCATCTGCTTCGTATACGGATATGTACTGGCACAGTTCCTGTCAGCAGGAAAGACCATGTGCGCGCTGCTGGGAGTTCCTCTTCCGGTCGCGATCATCATCGGTGCCGGCGTAATCGTATTCTACACGTTCGCAGGCGGATATCTGGCAGTTGCCTGGACGGACTTCATCCAGGGCATCGTCATGGTATGCTCGATGATCATGATCTTCGTGCTCGCATGGCATCAGGTCGGCGGACTGACCGGTCTGAATGAACAGCTGACAGCACTCGACCCGACCCTCACCGGTATGTGGGGCAAAGGCAACATGTACCTCGGACAATGGGGCGTTGTTGCAGGAGCCGTCGGCGTATACCTGATCGGCTATATGGGACTTCCTCACGTCGTCATCAGGCATATGGCAATGGAGAGCCCGAAACTGGCGAAGCAGACAGTCGTTATCGCTACGGTATGGAACCAGTTGTTCATCTTCGTTCCGTACATCATGGGTCTGATGGGAATTCTGCTCCTGCCGAATATCGAAGACCCTGAGATGGTCGTACTGACCCTGGCATATACGCTGCTGCCTGGCGTGCTGGCAGCCATCGTACTGGTAGCAATCATGTCGGCGATCATGAGTACCGCTGACGCGCAGCTGATGCTCATGGGCACCATGCTCGGCCGTGACATCTATCAGAGATATATCAACAAGAATGCTACAGACAAGCAGTTGATGAGCGTATCGAGGATCTGTATCCTGGTCGTAGGTGTTGTATCCATCATCATCGCACTGCTGAGACCTCCTGGAGTATTCAGCCTCGTTGTATTCTCATTCAGTACTCTCGGATCATCATTCCTGCCATCCTATGTCGGCGCGGTCTGGTGGAAGAGAGGCAACACGACGGGATGCGTTGCATCGATGATCTGCGGATGTATCATCTCGATCATCTGGGAAGCTGCAGGACTTGCAGGCCCGACGGGAATGCATACATTCTTCATCGGAATCATCGTATCGATCGCGGCGTACATCATCGGTTCGCTGATCGGCAAGCCGCCAACAAAGGAAATGCAGGATCTGATCGAAAGAGCAGCCTGCAAGACCAAGATTCCTGCGGGACTTGCGACAGCAAACTACAAGGACATCGCTCCTGAAACGAACGGCGTTCTCACGTTCCTGAAGGATTCATCCTACATGGAAGAGAGAGGATTCCAGCCGGTATAAAGACTGCAAAAGCAGCAACCACTCAAAAACAACACTGGCCGGGCAAATCGCCCGGCCTTTGTGGTATAATCTAGCCATGGAAATCAAATGCATGAAAAACGGCTACAAGATGCAGGACGCATTTGAACGCCTTTACAAGAGAAGCAAGCATTTCACCATTGAGAAGATGGATCTGTTGTTTTATCCGTATCTTCTCATTGAATTCGAGGTGAAATACAGAGGCAAGCTGGAGAGATTGTCTGAGAACGTTCTGGTCATGTGCGACATGTGGAGAGGGCAGTATTCCATGGCGCGGTCAAGAGGTGAATTCGTCATGACCGACGTGGAAGAAAGTACACTGATCCCTGTTAAAATCGACAAGATGCAGGCAATCAAGGACGCGCCTCGCACAGTTTACGGTGAAATCCAGAAAGCGAAGCGGGTACTGAACATACCGGACATCGAGTATGAAAATGATGAGCTCGTGTATAAACCGTTTTTCATTGTGGAATGTCTCAATGACGATAAAGAGACCTTCCACATACTGTTCGACGCTGTGACGGGAGATTTCAGCCTGCTCAACGCATAATGAAAAGAAGGACGGATTCGTGAGGTGACGAATGGCGAAACATATCGCTCCGATCGGCAGAGTCGTCGGCGGAACATACGACGGCAGTTTCGTTTACTGGCTGATCGATAAGG
>JAFRCB010000257.1 GCA_017404585.1 Lachnospiraceae bacterium | reverse complement strand
GGATTCATACAGGGCATAGATGACCGGATAATCGTCGAGTTCGCGTATTGCGTTGAGAAGGCTCCGCGTCCGCTTAATGTATTCCTTGCGGTCGATCTTATCCATCTCATAGTCCATATAATGCCGGGTCAGTTTCGTCCTGTTCCGTCTGTGGACCATGTCCATGCTTACCGGAACGTGAACATTTGCAGACGCATTCACGATGATCTCCACTGTATTCTCAAATGAGCGCAGAGTGATCTTTCCGTAGCGCCTGCCGCGGCCAAGCTTTTCGTACCGTATAATATAGGCGAAATTATATACAGAACCGACAAAATCTTCCCCGTAAATCTTCTTTTTCGGGAGCTCGATAAAATCGGCATCTGCCTCCACATCGATCTTGAGGCTTCCCCAGGTACTGCGGCGAAGTTTTATAACATCCTGCTTTGTCTCCCGAAGACGGGTAAAATCCCGCTCGGTCTTTTCCGCGGTAAAACTGACAGGCTGCTTCAGACCGCAGCCGACCAGGAACTCCTCTAGCCGGTGATACGTGACCGGATTCCGGATCAGTCCCCGATAGAGGGCGAGATGCTTTGCGTCCTCCCCCTCGAGGAGTCCGACAAATGAAGGTCCGGTGAACAGCCTGAAAGCCTCCTCATAATTCTCTCTCGCAAGGTCTGCAAATGCGGCAAGGTCGCGGATCTCGCCCGCCGAAGATTTTACGTGCGCTTCGCGTATCTCCACATGGACAGGAATCGTGTACTCTCCGAGATTGGTCGAAAGAAGGATACTGCCGTCGACCGTGTCGCCGTCCATAAGCCCGATGACGTCGATGCCGTAGACAAGAGTCAGTGTCATACCTGAGAACTTTTCGAGCTCCGGCACGATTCTTGCCTCCGAGACAGAGATTGTGCCGCGAACTTTTCTCCCGTTCGTCGTCTCAATTTTAATTTTTCCCCTGATATTCTCGCCGACCGCGGTCTGCGCCTCGACCCTCTCCGCTGAAATCAGAAGAGACGGTGAGGATTCTTCGAACCATTCGCCGGGATCTTGCAGTGTCCACTTCATGGTGTGCTCCTTTAAACAAGGTCAAACAGTGAAATCTGGTTCGTCTCCGGGATATCCCCGAGGACACCCAGTGTGTCGAACGTGTTGATGAGTGTCTGTGATGCTTTTGTTCGCTGGCGGAAGTCATCCTTGGAGAGGAACGGCCCGTTCTTTGCCGCCTCCTCGATCTGGACCGCAACTGCATCGCCGAGGCCGGAGATCGAATTGATGGATGGCATCAGTTTCCCGTCGATGATAGAGAATTCTTTGGCCTTGGCCCTGAAGAGATCCAGCTTGTGGAATTCAATGCCTCTCGCGTACATTTCCCTCACGATAAGGGCATCCTTGAGAAGTTCTTCATCCTTGGGCGTCTTCTCCGGCTTGCTCTCAATTTCCTTCATATTGGCCTCAAAAATATCACGGCCCCGCCCCATAAGGACATAGTCGAATGTGGTTACCCGGATAGAGAACATGGCCGCGTAGTAAGCCAGCGGATAATTGATTTTATAGTATGCTATGCGGAAGGCATTCATAACGTAGGCCGCCGCATGTGCTTTCGGGAACATATACTTGATGCGCTTGCAGGATTCAATGTACCACTCGGGCACGCCGTGCTCGCGCATCTCCGACTCCTGTTCGGGCCGGAGGCCCTTGCCCTTTCTGACAGACTCCATGATTTTGAAGGAGTGCTCCGGCTCCACGCCCCAGGCAATGAGATTCAGCATGATATCATCGCGTGTACAGATGGCGGTGCCCAGCGTACAGTCGCCGTTTTTAATGAAATACTGAGCGTTATCCAGCCACACATTTGTGCCGTGGGACAGACCGGAGATTCGAATGAGCTCGGACAGAGTCTGCGGTTTCGTATCCCGGAGCATGCCCATGACAAAGCTGGTCCCGAATTCCGGAACGCCCAGCGTCCCGAGATCGATATCACCGAGATCTCCCTTCTTGAGGCCCAAAGCTTCTATCCCTGAAAAGAGACTTAAAACGCCCTTATCGTCGAGCGGGACCCTCAGCGGATCTGTCCCGGTGAGGTCCTGCAGCATTCGGATGATCGTCGGATCATCGTGTCCGAGGATATCGAGCTTCAGAAGGTTCGAGTCGATCGAGTGGTAGTCGAAGTGTGTGGTGATGATGTCGCTCGTCATGTCATTGGCAGGATGCTGGACCGGAGTGAACCAGTTGATATTCATGCCTTTGGGCAGAACAATGACACCGCCCGGATGCTGTCCGGTCGTTCTGCGGACACCGGTACAGCCCTGGGACAGACGCTCGAGTTCGCACGGTCTCTTGGGAATTCCCTTTTCCTCAAAATAGTGCATGGCAAGTCCATAGGCTGTCTTGTCAGCGACCGTACCGATAGTGCCTGCCTTGAATGTCTGGCCGGTGCCGAAGATCACTTCCGTGTAAGCCTGGGCAACGCCCTGCTCGTCACCGGAGAAGTTCAGGTCGATATCCAGCTCCTTATCTCCCTTAAACCCGAGGAACGTCTCGAACGGGATGTCGAAGCCGAGCTTGCTCAGTTTATGTCCGCAGACCGGGCATTCTTTGTCCGGCATATCAGCTCCGCATCTGCCGCCGTATGCCTTTACCTCATCGGAGTCGAAATCCACATAGTGGCACTCCGGGCAGAGATAGTGTGGAGGCAGCGGATTGACTTCGGTAATATTGGCCATGGTCGCGACCAGCGAAGATCCGACTGACCCGCGGGATCCGACCAGATATCCGTCGTCGTTGGACTTTTTGACCAGCCTCTGCGCAATAATATACATAACGGCATAGCCGTTCTTTATGATTGACGTAAGCTCCTTTTTAAGGCGGGAGCTGACCTGCTCGGGGATGTTCTCCCCATAGATGCTCCGTGCGGTCGCGTAGCACATCTCCTCGAGCTCCTTGTCGGAATTCTCGATGACCGGCGGGCACTTGTCCGGGTGGATCGGGGAAATCTGCTCGATCCATCCGGCTATTTTATTGGTATTCTCGACAACGACCTCATAGGCTTTCTTCTCGCCGAGATAGGAGAACTCGCTCAGCATCTCCTCCGTTGTATGGAGATAAAGGGGCGGCTGTCCTTCATCCTTGTATCCGTGGCCGGACTGGATAATCGTCCTGTAGATCGCGTCCTCCGGGTTCAGGAAGTGCACGTCACAGGTAGCGGCAACCGGTTTTCCGAAGTCCTCGCCGAGCTTGACGATCTTTTTGTTGATCTCGCGAAGTTCATCGAAGTTCGAAACTCCCCGGATCTGCTCCCGCACGATGTACTCGTTGTTGCCCACCGGCTGGACCTCCAGATAGTCGTAGAACTGAACGATCTTTGCGATCTGTGAAGCAGGCTTCTCCTCAAAGATAGCCTTGTAGAGCTCTCCTGCAGAACATGCTGAACCCAGGATCAAACCTTCACGGTACTTTATGAGAAGTGAGCGCGGTATGCGCGGCCTCTTCTTAAAATAGCGCAGATGTGACTCTGAGATCAGTGTGTAGAGATTCCGTCTCCCCTGCTCATTTTTGGCCAGAATAATAATGTGATAGTACGGCAGATTGCGGATCCGCTCGTCGGAGACCATGCCCCTTTGGTTGAGTTCGGCATAGGTCGAGACCCCCTGCTTTTTCATGGCGTCCATGAGCTGCAGGTAGATCTGCGCGAGCGCTTCGGCCTTGTCTCCCGCCCTGTGCGGGTTCGCACAGGTGACCTTAAAAGCTTTTGTCAGTTTTTCAAATGTTCCCCGGCTCACGTGCGGCATAAGGAAACGTATGCAGGAAGATATGTCGACAATCGTATGCTCCCTGCCGTCCGTCTGCCAGCTGCCCCCGCTCATTTCACATGCATTCTCGATAAAAGCGGCTGCCATTTCCGCGTCATAGGATACGAGTGGCGCGTTATCCGCAAACGCGAGAAAGTCCGAGACTGCCTCCCCGAGGGTCTTGCCCCTCGCCACATGACTGTCGCCGATGCCCGTCTCTCTCGTGAATTTGAAAGGAAGCGGCTTGCCGGGATTGATTATCACAGAGAAGCTCTCCGTGATGTT
>JAFRCB010000256.1 GCA_017404585.1 Lachnospiraceae bacterium | reverse complement strand
TCAATGAGCCCTTCCTCAACTTCTTTCTTCTCAAGATCCTTCTCAAGAAGGTTGTGGTATTTCCTGTTGGCAATATCGAACCGGAAATCAACAAATGCCTCGATCAGGCGTTTCAGGGACATAGTCTCCGGTCTGCCGTCAGAGACGACCAGCATGTTTACTCCGAAAGTATCCTCGAGCCTTGTCTTTTTATAAAGGATATTCCGGATGTTCTCCGCATCCGCCCCTTTCTTCAGTTCAATGACGATGCGGATCCCTTCTTTCGAGGACTGGTTGGAGATGTCCGCAATGTCCGTGATCACCCTGTTCTCGGCCAGCTGGGCCACATCGCCCATGAACTTGCCGATACCGCTGCCTATCATGGTATAGGGAATCTCAGTCACGACGATCTGCTGTTTTCCTCCCTTTACTTTCTCGATGACAGTCCTTCCTCTCACGCGAAGTCTTCCGGAGCCCTCCGCATATATCCGCGGCAGCTCATCCTTATTTACGATGATGCCTCCGGTCGGAAAATCAGGCCCTTTCACATATTCAAGAAGCTTTTCATCGGGAATGTCGGGATCTTCAATAAACGCGCACACGGCAGAGACAATCTCTCCGAGGTTATGAGGCGGAATCGATGTTGCCATACCGACGGCGATACCGTCGGAACCGTTCAGCAGAATATTCGGAACTCTGACCGGAAGCACCTCCGGCTCCCTCTCATTCTCATCAAAGTTGGGAACAAAATTGACAACATTCTTGTCGAGATCCGCGAGAAAGACCTCCTGTGTGATCTTCATCAGTCGGGCTTCTGTGTAACGCATGGCTGCAGCCCCATCTCCCTCGATCGAGCCGAAGTTTCCGTGACCATCCACCAGGACCTGACCTTTCTTGAAATCCTGAGCCATCACGACCAGTGAATCGTAGATGGAACTGTCTCCGTGCGGATGATACTTACCCATCGTGTCACCGACGATACGTGCGGATTTTCTGTATGGTCTGTCGTACCTTGTGCCCAGTTCGTACATATCATAGAGCACGCGCCGCTGGACCGGCTTCAGTCCGTCGCGCGCATCGGGAAGTGCCCTCGACACGATGACCGACATGGCGTAATCTATATAATTCTTCTGCATGATTTCCGAATAATCGGTGCGCAGAATACGATCTTCAATCTGTCTCATATATTCCAATCAATATCCTTCTATTTAATCCTCGCTGTGATTCACCTGCTGTTTTCTCATGCGTGCCTTTGGCTCCGGTTCCGGCATCGCGCATGCTTCATACACGCCTTAAACGTCAAGCTCAGCATCCCGCGCGTGTTCATAAATAAAATCTCTGCGGGGCGGAACATCCGTACCCATGAGCACACTTGTGATGTCCGACGACAGTCTCGGATCTGCTATCTCAATGCGGCGGAGCATCCGGGTCTCCGGGTTAAGTGTAGTCTCCCAGAGCTGATCCGGATCCATTTCCCCGAGACCTTTGTAGCGCTGCAGAGTGAATTTCTGGTTCCTGTGGGCCTTGCGATATCTTGCCAGAGCGCTGTCATCGTACAGATACTCCCCCTCTCCCTTCTGCGGCACAACTTTATAAAGGGGCGGCATCGCGATATATACATGACCTTCACGGATGAGATCCGGCATATAGCGATAAAAAAGAGTGAGCAGCAAAGTTCCGATGTGGGCACCGTCAACATCGGCGTCGGCCATGATGATGATCTTATCATAGCGAAGTTTCGTGATGTCAAAATCGTTGCCGTAGCCCTCGGAGAACCCGCATCCGAAGCTTGTGATCATTGTCCTTATCTCTGCGTTGGCCAGGACCTTATCGATACTGGCTTTCTCGACATTCAGGATCTTGCCGCGAATCGGCAGTATCGCCTGATATGTGCGGTCCCGGGCCGTCTTTGCCGAGCCGCCGGCGGAATCTCCCTCTACGATAAATATCTCACATTTTGAGGCATCCCTGCTTATACAGTTGGCCAGTTTGCCGTTCGTATCGAATGAATACTTCTGCTTCGTCAGCAGACTGTTCTTTGCTTTCTCGGATGTCTTTCTGATCTTGGCTGATTTTTCGGCACAGCCGAGAATAACTTTTAATGTGTCCAGGTTCCTGTCAAAATAGTGCGGTGCCTGCTCGTTTACGATCTTGGAGACGCTCTTTGACGCATCCGCGTTGTCCAGTTTTGTCTTTGTCTGTCCTTCGAATCTGGGATCCGGGTGCTTAATCGACACGACCGCAGTCATTCCGTTCCGAATATCCGGTCCCGTAAAATTCGAATCTTTCTCTTTCAGGACGCCGATTTCCCTTGCGTAGCTGTTCATGACCATCGTGAAGGCGGTCTTAAAGCCTGTCAGGTGAGTGCCCCCGTCCGCATTAAAAATATTATTGCAGTAACCCATGATATTTTCATGGAATTCATTGACATACTGAAAGGCCACCTCGACAGTGATTCCCTCATCGATGCCTTTAAAATAAATCGGCTCCGTCAAAGCCTCCTCGTTTTTATTCATCTCACGCACATAGCCTATGATTCCGTCAGGCTCGTGGTATGTGATCTCGGTATCCCTGTCATCCCGCTTGTCACGGAATACGATAGTCAGTCCTGGATTCAGGTAGGCTGTCTCATGAAGGCGGGATCTGACTTCCGTCGCGGAGAACCGAACAGTGTCAAAGATCTCGGGATCCGGCAGGAAGTTGACACAGGTCCCTGTCTCTTTGGTCTTTCCCATGATGGGAAGCAGACCGTTCACAAGATCCAGGTCCGGATGTCCCTGTCTGTAGCGGTCATGATGGATCGCACCGTCACGCTTGATCTTGATGTCCAGATATGTCGACAGAGCGTTCACGACAGATGATCCGACTCCGTGGAGTCCGCCCGATGTCTTATAGGCTTCGTTGTCGAATTTTCCTCCGGCATGCAGAGTCGTATAGACCAGGCGTTCCGCGGGAACTCCCTTTTCGTGCATTCCGACCGGGATGCCGCGGCCGTTATCGCTCACTGTGCATGAGCCGTCATTCTCCAGCGTCACCTCTATATGATCGCAGAAGCCTGCAAGATGTTCATCGACAGCATTGTCGACAATTTCATAAATCAGATGATTGAGACCTTTGCGGGATGTGCTTCCGATGTACATTCCCGGTCTCATTCTGACGGCCTCCAGGCCTTCCAGCACGTGAATGCTGGACTCGTCGTAGATTTCCTTTTTTCTTGCCATATGCCACCCCCTGAGTGTTGCATTATATCACATAGAACGCACGTTCGCAAGAGGTTATCCTCAAACTGTTGCAACAGTACTGCCACTGTTCGGCCGGGCTGCAGCGATGTCCCATACACGGGCGCAAACATCCTCTTCTTCGAAAAACACAGCACGTCCGAACTGCCGCAGTAAATAACAAATCAGCTATTCGTAAAATAAAAATAAAATAATGCTTGCATTCCCTCCGGATTAATGATATTATAATCGAGCAGCGAATAAGGCCGGTTGGTCAAGCGGTTAAGACGCCGCCCTCTCACGGCGGAAACAGGGGTTCGATTCCCCTAC
>JAFRCB010000028.1 GCA_017404585.1 Lachnospiraceae bacterium | reverse complement strand
GCTCATATATTGCGTTTTCGGCGCAAAGCATCCATCTTCGTGAGAAAAACAGTGTATATCTGACTGAGAGATCAGGGAACGCGAATGCGTTTCCTTAGCTCGCAGGGAAGGATATACGTTTTTCGATGAAGATGATGTTTGCGCCGGATTTTTGATTTTAGGCAGCCTGTCTGAACTGTTACCCGGGAATATTTTTTGCCTTCGGCTGGTTTGGATAGAAAGTTGGCACGGGATTTGCTCTTTATTTTGGCAGAAAGAAATTGACGGTCATTAGTACCACGGAAAAGAGAAAAGGAGATATCACCATGAGCAAACCTTTGGAAGGATTTCGAATTCTTGATTTCAGCCAGTTCATGTCAGGCCCGATGTGCACCCTGCTTCTGAGCGATTTCGGTGCCGAGGTCATTAAGATCGAGAACCCGCCGATCGGCGACAACACCAGATACGGAAACATCATTGACGGTGATGTCAGCAGCCACTTCGCCACCAGAAACAGAGGCAAGAAGAGCATCGTTCTCAATATGAAAGATGAGAAGCACAAGCAGCTCTTCCTGGAGCTGGTAAAGACAGCGGACGCAGTCATCGAGAACTACAAGCCGGGAACAATGAAGAAATTCGGTATTGACTATGACGTATTAAAGGCAATCAATCCGAAGATCGTCTTTACATCCATTTCCGGATACGGCCAGGACGGACCTTACGCCAACCATGCAGCCTTCGACCAGACGGTACAGGCAGAGTCCGGCATCATGAGCATCACAGGTCCGGAAGGCGGCGAGCCGGTCAAGAGCGGCGGCTCCATCGCAGATTACTCCGGCGGCCTCATGGCATGCATCGGAACACTGATGGGCATGCTGGAAGCACAGAAGACAGGTCACGGACGCAGAATCGACGTCTCCATGATGGATTCCCTGATCTTCTGCATGGAGAATCAGTTCAGCTCCTATTTAAAGACCGGCAAGGTGCCGAAGCCGATGGGCAACAGCTACGCATCTTCCGCTCCGATCGGTGCTTACAAGTGCAAGGACGGCAAGTCCCTGATGATCACCGTCGGTACGGACGCACAGTGGAAGACTTTCTGCGAAGCTCTGAATCAGCCTGAATGGTATGCAAATGAGAACTGGGCTACAATGACACAGCGCGCAGCCGACTACAAGGCAATCGACGCAGCGGTCAACGGGCTCTTCGCAAATTACTCAAGTGATGAAGTCGCAGACATGCTCTTCAAGGGCAAATGCGTATACGGCCGCATCAACAACTTCGAGGACGTGGCTAATCATCCGCAGGTCGCATATCGCAAGACGATCGTCAATGCGACTTACAGCAACGGCGTCTCCTTCAAGGTTCCGGGCAACCCGATCTGGATGAGCGATGTAGAACGCGAACTCGATTATAAGACAGCCGATCTCGGACAGGATACATTCGAAGTCCTCGGCGAGGTCTGCGATCAGGAGACACTGCACACCATGTTCGATCCGATCATGGACAGGGTCGCAGAAGCACAGGAAGCAATTTACAGCAAATCAAGAAAATAAATCTCAGGGAAAGGAGGAGAATCCATGAATCTTAATCTGCAGGGAAAGGTAGCAGCAATCACTGGCGGATCCGAGGGTATCGGTTACGCGATCGCGGAAGCATATGCCAGAGAGGGCTGCAAGGTCGCGATCTGCTCCAGATCTCAGGCCAAGCTTGACAAGGCAGCCGCTGAATTCAAAGCCAAGGGCCTCGGCGAATTGTACACAGAGAGCGTCGACGTCAGTGAGGCTGACAGGCTGTACGCATTTGTCGACCACGTAAAGAGAGATCTCGGCCGCATCGACATCTGGGTCAACAACACAGGAACAACAATCGTGAAGTCGATCCTTGAGCTCTCGCTCGATGAGTGGAATTTCGTACTCAGAACAAATCTGAATTCTTATTTCATCGGCACCCAGGCAGCCGGCCGCGTCATGAAAGAGCAGGGCGGCGGCGTGATCCTGAATGTCGCATCCTACGGCGGCATTCTGCCCCCGATGTACAGAAGCGCTTACTGCACCAGCAAGTTCGGCATCAACGGTCTTACAAGAATGGCCGCTTCTGAATTTGCACCGTTCGGCATCCGTGTCAACGCTGTTGCGCCGGGAACCATCAACACCGCTATGCAGGCTGCGGCAGGCAGAACGAAAGAAGATGTTGAGCGCGTGGCAAGAAACTTTGCGCTTCATCGTCCGGGCGAACCTGAGGAAGTTGCAAATGTAGCATTGTTCCTCACTTCGGACATGTCATCTTACATCGATGGCGTAGTCCTTGAGTGCTCCGGCGGCAAGTTCCTTGCGCAGGACAACAATACCGCATGGGAACAGAGGAGATAAATCATCGGATTACAAAAATAAGGTCCGGTGAAAACTAGAGATATATACGTTGAAAGTTGTAAAATAAAGAAAGGGAAAGAAAATGTTAGGAGTTATAGGTCTTATTCTCGCAATTATCTTCCTTATGGTATTTGCCTATAAGGGACTTGGAGCTCTGCCGCTCGCTGTATGCGGAGCCCTGATCGTAACAATCTTTAACGGAATGAATATCTGGACGACTATTACAGAGAACTTTGTTCCGGGTTACACAAGCGCATTCACAAGTTACATGGTACTGTTCGTCACATCCGCGTTCTACGCAAAGCTGATGGACATCTCCGGCGCAGCTACATCGATCGGAAATAAGTTCACCGAATGGTTCGGCATCAAGCACGTTGTTCTCGTCGGCATCATCATTGTCGGTGTTCTGACCTACGGCGGCATCAGCCTTTTCGTTGTTATCTTCGCCGCTGCACCGATCCTCTACACAATGTTCAAGAAGGCAGATCTTCCGAGACATCTGACAGTTGTATGCTTCTCGGCAGGTTCCTCCACATTCTCAATGACATGCCTCCCGGGCTCCCCGCAGCTGTCCAACCTGGTCGCTACAGAATACCTTGGCACGAACCTGAACGCAGCCCCGGTCATGGGTATCATCTGCGGCGCCGCAATGTTCATCATGTGCGCGATTTACGGTGAGTGGGCAAGCAAGAAGGCCAAGGAGAGAGGCGAGCACTGGAGTTATCCGGCCAATGTCGATCCCAAGAACTATGAAGTCGACGCTACACAGCTTCCGGCTGCATGGAAGGGCTTCCTCACCATCATCTGCCTGATCCTGATCATCATCATCGGCTCCAAGAACGGCGTGAACGCTACTATGATTGCTGTCATCGCTATGCTGGTCGGTTCTCTTATGACAATCGTTCTCAACTTTGACAGATTCTTCGGCAAAGTCAACTGGATCAAGCTCTTAACAGAAGGTATGACAGGCGGCGTCACAGCCATCGGCGGCATCGCGGCTATCCTCGGTTTCGGCGCAGTCGTCAAGGCAGCTCCGGCTTATCAGAGAATTATCGACTGGGCTCTCGGACTTAAGATGAACCCGCTCGTACTCGCAGTTGTCGTTACCTGCATCGTCTGCGCGATCGCCGGCGGTTCTTCTTCCGGTCAGAGAATCATGTACGAGACAATGGCTCCGACATTCATCGCTTCCGGTGCAAACCTTCCGGTACTCCACAGACTGGTAGCAATCGCTTCCGGTTCTCTCGACACACTGCCGCATTCTTCCGGTCTGTTCCTGGTATATGACCTGCTCGGACTGAATCACCACAACGCATATCGCCACAGCTTTGCTACATCAGTCGCAATTCCGTTCATCGTGACGGTCGTGGCAACTACGGTCTGCGTAATTATTGGTATCTGATAAAGAAATCATTTGCAAATAAAGACCCGTTCGCGAGACGAGAATATGGAATTTATGGCCTGCCTGGCTGATAAGATTCCAAATTGAATCCCTGGATCGGCGCACAGCGAACGATCACCGGACATCCGATCCGAAGAGCAGTGAGTGCGCCCCGGGGACATAAAAACGGTACTATAGTGCAAAAGACACATAACATAAAAATATTCAAGGAGGCTATTATGGCACAGACATTTGACGAAGCAGCAAGATCCCGCTATGCAGAAAACTTCAGAATCACAGATTTCAATAAGATGATGGCAGGCAAGGTCGTCATTATCACCGGCGCATCCTACGGCATGGGCAAGATGTTCGCGCAGATCATGTGCGAGCAGGGCGCTAAGGTATTCGTTACCGCCCGCGGCGAGGAGAAGCTGATGGCAGCCATCGAGGACATCCGCGAGAAGACAGGCGGCGAGATCACAGGTATCGTAGCTGACTCCTCCAAGCCGGCAGACTGCAAGAAGGTATTCGACAAAGCTCTCGAAGCTTACGGCACGATCGACGTCCTCATCAACAACGCAGGCAAGGGCGAGCTGATCACGATCGACGCTGTCGATGATGACATGATTGACTCGGTCGTTGACACCAACATGAAGGGACCCCTTTACCTCTGCCGCGAAGCTGTCAGATATTTCCTTACCAAGGACGAGGGCAACATCATCAACATTTCTTCCGCAAATGGCGTTCGCCCGATGTGCGGTGCCGCTTACTGCTCAACAAAGGGCGGCCTCAACACTCTTACAAAGAACGTCGCTATCCGCTGCACAGGCACAGGCATCCGCTGCAACGCAGTTGCTCCGGGACATACACCGAGCCCGACAGCTTATGCTCATGACGACGGCGGCCCGAAGACAGTTGAGATGGGCTACATGAATGATATCCGCAATGCAAGAACTGTCCGTACAGTACATCCGTGGGAGATCGACCAGGCATATGCAGTTCTGTTCCTGGCTTCCGATATGTCCCGCTGCATCAACGGCGAAGTTCTCTGCGTAGACTGCGGCTGCTACCTGTAAATAATTGCTGTATCCGGTGGTGCTCCCTGCCCGGAAAAATTTTCCCGGGCAGGGAGCAGAACTTGAATAAAAAGGAGAAATCCCATGGCAATCGTAAAAGTTAACTTTTTCTCGGAATCTCTTCTTCGAATGGTCAACATCATGTGCGTCATCCCGATCGACAAGCGCGAGATGGACGGCGAAGGCCTTCGCAGCATCGACACACCGATGAAAACGCTCTACCTGCTGCACGGAATTTACGGCGGCGAGTATGACTGGCTTACCAGCACCCGCATTTTCAAGTGGGCCAAGGACCGCAACCTTGCTGTCATCCTGCCGGCCGGCGAAAACAGTTTCTACAGTGATCAGGCTGCTTCCCACAACTACTACGGCAAGTTCATAGGAGAGGAGCTGGTCAAATTTACCCGCACAATGTTCCGCCTCTCCGACAAGAGGGAGGATACCTTTATCGGCGGTCTCTCCATGGGCGCTATGGGCGCGTTCTACACAGCGTTCCGCTATCCGGACACCTTCGGCTATGTGGGAGCTCTGTCGACAGCTCCGCTCGGTGAGAGTTACCCGAAGGGAGAAGATCCTTCAATGTATCTTCTGAGCAGCCGAAGCTATTTCGAGAGCGTTTTCGGTAAAGAGACAGAATATCGCGGCAGCGGCGTGGATCCCTACAGGCTGGCGACGGATCTTGCCGAGTCCGGCAAACCGTTCCCGAAGATCTACATGGCGATCGGCGAGGACGATCCCCTTCTTAATCTCAACCTGGCTTTCGACAAGCATCTTGAGGAGATCGGCGCACCGATCGAATTCCATACAGACATCGGCGCACATGACTGGGCGTTCTGGGACCGCAACCTCTACAGGCTGCTGGAGTGGCTGCCGGTGGAGCAGAAACCGTCAAAGAAGATCTACGACTTCTGATATATGTAAATGTTCAGACGGGCTGCAGCGAAGACCTTAAACCGGCGCAAAGATCATCTTCATCGAAAAGCGCGAGTCCTGCCCTGCGAGCTTAGGGAACGCTTTCGCGTCCCCTGATCTCTCGGTCGGACTCGCAATGCTTTTCTCACGAAGATGGATACTTTGCTGCCGGAAGCCAAACTGTGGAAGCATCCGGTCTGAACAGCCGAGAACATATGTAAATGTTCAGACGGGCTGCAGCGAAGACCTTAAACCGGCGCTGGTAACGTCTTGTATCAGGCGCTTAGCTGAAACCATACAATAAAACGAGAAATGGCACACCTTGTCGCACAGGGTGTGCCATTTTGTGTGACAAAAGAGCTGAGGCAGGCATGTCTAAGAGATCAGTGCTGGCGGAAAGTATTGGTCTTCGCTCCGACAGGCATGCCTTATAGTTTGCTGCTGGCGGCGAACATCCATCTTCGTGAGAAAAACATTGTATATCCGACCGAGAGATCAGAAAATGCCTGCATTTTCTAAGCTCGCAGGGAAGGATATACGTTTTTCGATGAAGATGGTGTTTGGCGTCGGCTCATAGACCTTGGCGCATGCCTGTCGGTCCTTGACCCTTGGCGCATGCCTGTCGGTCCTTGACCCCTGGCGCATGCCTGTCGGATTCTGAAAACCAAAAGTTGGCACGAAACTTGCTTTGTATATTGGCAGATAACCGCTTACGGCAAATATTATGATCAATATAACAAAATGGAGGAAATACTATGGAACTTAAAGAGAAAAAAATCGGCTTCTTCGGTCTCGGAAACATGGGTCTCCCGATGTGCCAGGGAATGGTGAAGGATGGATGGAAGATCGTTCTCCCGTCCTATCGCCCGCCCAGAAATGAGGATAGAAAGGCAGCTGTCGAAGCAATGCTGGCAAACGGCGCGGAAGGCTCCGAGTCTCAGCTGGACATGATCAAAAAGTGTGACATGTTCGTTCTCTCACTTCCCAAGTCACAGCAGGTCGAAGATCTGGTCCTCGGCGCTGAGGGAATTCTTGCAAATGCAAAGCCCGGCACAATCATCGTCGACACGACATCCGCAGACCCGATGAGCACAAAGAAGCTGGCAGCTATCCTTCAGGAGCATGATATGGACATCATCGACTGCCCGGTCAGCGGCGGCGTCGGCGGCGCAGCCAATCAGACACTGACCATCATGGTCGGTGGAAAGAAGGAGACATTTGAATACTGCAGACCGATCCTCGATACACTCGGCAACCCGGACAAGGTCATGTACATCGGCCCGAGCGGCGCAGGCGACATGATCAAGTGTGCCAACAACTTCCTGTCCGCATGCTGCGCGGCTGCCACGACTGAGGCTGTTGCTGTCTGCGGCAAGGCAGGCATCGATCCGGAGACCGCAATCAAGGTCATCTCCTCCTCCGGCGGATCTTCCAACGCTTCGACAACCAAGTTCCCGAACCTGTTCTTCCCGGGCAAGAAGTGGAATTTCGCTCTTGAACTGATGTACAAGGATATCAACCTCTTTACGAACACAGCTAAGGAGCTGAATGTTCCGGCCTTCTTCTCCCAGGCGACATCCCAGGTATGGAACATCCCGATTGCAGAGTACGGCGGCAAGGAAGACTGCATCAAGGTCCAGAACACATATGAGAAGTGGTCCGGCACAAAGATGTGTGGCATCACAGAGAAAAAGTAAAGAAACGGACATAAGTTGTGTCACGAGATTTGCGTCAGTATTAATACCTCGTTCACGAGACCGGCGGAGGGAACAGGAAGCCGGAAAAGGCGCGACAAATATTGAAATATCACTGAGATAAAGGAGAGAAAGATGGAAAGACTGGTACATGCAGGTAAAATTTCAGACGTTTATTACGCGAGGCTCCTCCCGGGCGAGGATATTCTTCAGGCAATATATGAGATCTGTGCCAAATATGACATCAGGACAGGCGTGATCCTGGACGGCAGCGGCGCAGGCGTTGATTTCACATATCAGCATTTCCCGTTCAATAAGAGTTTCCTCGATCCGAAGCTGAATGTTGTCATTGCAACTATGGAAGGCAAATGCGAGATGAGCCTTCAAGGAACCATCGGAACCATGGTCGTAAAACTTCCGGAAGGCAAATCCGCTGACGAGGTGATCGACAGTATGTATCCGACGATCCCGGGCTATCTCGAGACAATCGAGCAGAAATGGCATATGCTCGGCGCCATGGGCGGTGACGGATCACCTTACGTACATGCCCACTGCACAGCTAGCAACAAGGATACGACGGTTTGCGGACACCTGATGCCCGGCACCAAGGTCGGCTCCGGTGACCCCGAGCTTCCGTCCCACTTTACAATCGTTATCGCGAAGATCACAGGTATCGAGTGGCAGGCTGTGCTCGATGAGCATAAGTTCTTCTACCAGGATGTAGTAGTGACAGAGGATTGACAGAAACCGCGTAACGGCAGTTGTATGACGGATTGACAGAAACTGCGTAACGGCAGCTGTATGACGGATTGACAGAAACTGCGGAGGGCAGCTGCATGACGGATATAGACTGCCGAAGGCATTTTGCGAGAGAGGAATAAGACATGATAAAGAGAGAGAACAATATTTTCAAGGCTATCAGCGAAGGCCGCGCGCCGATCGGATTCTTCAACTATATCAAGGACCCCACGATCCAGTATATCGCCGGCTCCATCGGTATGGATTTCACCATTATTGACACAGAGCACGCGGTCATGGACAGAGAGACTGTTGAGATCATGGTCATGGCGGCAGAGCTTAACAACGTGACACCGCTCGTCCGTCTCCCGGATGTTATTCCATGGCAGATGAGAAGCCTTGTCGAGATGGGCGTAAAGGGTGTCCTGATCCCGCATGTCCACGACGGCGAGACCGCCCTGAAAGCCCAGAGAGCGCTTCGCTACCCGCCGAACGGTACAGCAAGCACCTGTCGTTCCAATCACGCTGACGGATTCCGCCCGCAGAACTGGCAGGAATACATGAAGGAAGCGGAGAAGGTATCCTTCATCGCTATGATCGAAGATCCGGAGGCTATTGATCACCTGGAGGAGATCATCGCCGTCCTTAAGCCGGGCAGAGACATCGTCATGTTCGGCAAGGCGGATTACGGCCAGGCTCTCGGCGGTCTCAGAGAGGATGGCACATTCCCGGAGGAAGTTCAGGAAGGCTATCTTAAGACGATCGAGATCTGCAAGAAGCATAATATCTGGTTCATGGCATGCCCGTCAGCACCCGCGACAGGCCAGAAGCCGGAGCACGTACAGAAAGTTATTGATGAGGGCGGCAGCATCGTATGCCTGAATACAGATCAGCTGGTCATCGCCGACGCGCTCGATCAGATCGTTTCCAAGTGCAAAAATATGAGACTTGCGTGAGGAAGGAGCACACTATGAGATACACGAAATTGCTGGCTCCGGGCAAAATCGGAACACTGGATGTCAAGAACAGAACGATCATGGCTCCTATGTCGGCAGCGCTTGCCAACCCGGACGGAACAATCACAGATGAGCTGATTGCGTATCTGAAGTCGAGAGCGGACGGCGGGATCGGCCTTATTATCACAGAGTATGCATTTGTAAACGAGGAAGGCCGCTCTTCCGATCATCAGATCTCGGTAGCAAATGACAGCATGATCCCGGGCCTCAAAAAGCTCGTTGATTCTATTCATGAGTCTGATACAAAAATCTGTCTGCAGCTTCAGCACGGCGGCCGCCGGTCTATGGTCCGTGTGATGGCACCGAGCTCGATTCCGAAACAGGCTGAGCGTGTGCACGTCGATGAGATGACGACAGCGGAAGTCTACAGCCTGATCGATGACTTCATCGCCGCGGCAGTCAGAGCCCAGAAGGCAGGCTTCGACATGGTCGAAGTTCACTGCTCACACGGCTATCTGCTGAACGACTTTGTTTCTCCGAGCGCGAACCGCAGGACCGACGAATTCGGCGGCAGTCTCAAGGCTCGCACAAAAGCCCCGGTCATGATCATCGAAGGTATCAAGAAGGCCTGCGGAGCCGATTATCCGGTCAGTGTCAGACTGAACGGAGACGATATGGTCTCCGACGGAAATCACGCAAGAGATACAGCCACAATAGCCATGATCTTTGAGGAAGCGGGAGCGAATCTCATCAATGTCTCCGGCGGCATGAACGGCGTCGGCTACGGTATCGCACCGGCAGCAGTCGAGACCGGCTACAACGTAGATCCGGCGGAAGAAGTCCGCTCGGTCGTCAATATTCCTGTCGCAGTCGCGGGCAGGATCAATGAGCCGGAATACATGGAAATGCTGCTCAGAAAAGGTAAGGTGGATTTTATCACTATCGGACGTGCGTTATTTGCAGATCCGGAGTTCGTGAACAAGGCAGCTGCCGGACTCGAGGAGGAGATCGCTCCGTGTATCGGATGTCTGCAGCGCTGCTATGACAATTACGGCCACGGCGGCATTTTCCGCGGATGTATGGTCAACCCGTTCTCCATGAGAGAGACGACCATGAAGATCAAGCCGGCGGCAGAGCGCAAGAAGGTGATGATCATCGGCGCGGGCCTCACAGGTCTTAACGCTGCATGGACTGCCGCAGCCTGCGGTCACACCGTACGCCTTGTCGACAGAGACTCCATGCCGGGCGGCCAGTTCCGCCAGGCCTGCGTTCCCCCGCACAAGCAGCAGCTCGCGCGTGCCGTCACCTACTATTCCAATATGTGCAAGAAGTACGGCGTCGAGATGCTCTACAATACCGAAGCTGACCGCAAAATGGTCGATGAATATAAACCGGACGTCCTCATTCTTGCCACCGGCGGCGTACCGCTTGTGCCGGGCAGGATTCCGGGACTCCGCGAGGCCGGCTGCCTGACCAACCAGGACGTCCTCATGGGCGAAGTGGCTCCGGGACCGAAGGTCCTCATGCTCGGCGGCGGTCTGCACGGAGCTGAGACGGCTGATTTCATGGGCGAGCACGGCTATGACGTCAGAGTCATCGAGATGAGAGATACGATTGCGGTCCAGGATCACCCGGCAGTACAGAAACTGCTCGTTGAGCGCCTGAAGTCACACAACGCGGAACTCATCACATGCGCAACCGTCAAGAAAGTATACCCGGACGGCGTGGACTACGAGAAGGACGGCGAGATGCATCACATCGGCGGATTCGATTCTATTATCCTTGCATTCGGATTCGGATCATCCAATCCTCTTGAGGAGCAAATGAAGGATTTCGGCGGCAAGCTGATCGTACTCGGCGATGCTGAGAAGGCTTCCAACGGTCTCAATGCTATTTACAACGGAACAGTAACGGGACTTGATATCTAATAATTGCCCCTTTTATGTCTGTCGGCACAGGCATTAAACTGTGCCGACAGGCAGCACCCGCAAGGGATCTTCCCTTGCGGTATCCCGGGCAGCTTATTAGTAAAGATATATGGAACGGACAAGAGTAAGGTCCGGAAAGGAAAGAGATGGAAAGACAGTGGAATCCTCATGAGGAAGAGGTAAAACAGCATTTTATCAACGCCCGCGGCGCATGGAAGTGGAGCGCTATGTGGGATACGATTTTGGAACTGGACGCGGAAATCGTTGACGCTTATGCGGATTATTCATCCGTGGCCGAGAAGAGAGCGATCCTCGACATCAAGATGCGCAAGCTTATCTGCGTGGCGATCGACTCTGTCACCGGCTGCCTCAACGCCAACGGTCTGAAGAATCATATGAAGCACAGCCTGCAGCTCGGCATCAGTGTCAGGGAAATCCTTGAAACTCTGGAGATCACCAGCATGGTCGGAACCTGCAGCTATGCGCTCGGCATTCCGCTTTTATATGAAGCATGCAGGAACCGTGGAATTTATCTCTCTGCCATTGAACTGGATGACAGGCAGAAAGCTCTGAAAAAAGCTTACATGGATGAACACGACGGCTACTGGACCGAGGAGAAGGAGAACATCTTAAGAATCGACCCGGATTATTTTGAGACATTCAGCCGGTTCGAAGACGTCCCGCAGAAGACAGGAACCCTCAGCCCGAAGGAAAAAGAGCTGCTTTATATTGCAGTACACGCTGCCCCGGTCACTCTGCATGAGTCAGAACTGAAATATCACATTGAGAAGGCTTTGGACTGCGGCGCTACATGGAAAGAAATCGCGGAAGTGTTCGAGATCGTCAGCACGCTCGGCATACATGCCATCACGATGGGCGTTCCGATCCTGAAGGAAGCGATCACCGAAGTCACCGCTGACGGCACAGAAGTGAAAAAATAAGAAGCATGCGAAAAAGCTTCGGAGGGAATATATGAGAAAACAGAACGTGCAGGACTGGGAGATAGCCGTACTCGGCGCAGGCACCATGGGACTCAGCATCGCGCAGTTCTTTGCGACCTGCGGTCATCAGGTGTTTTTATATAACAGAACGCCGGCCAACCTGGAAAAAGCCCTCACTCGAATCGAGGAGAATCTGACAACGCTTGCTTCAGACGGCGAGATCAATGCGGCTGAGATACCGTCTATCCTGGGCAGGATCCACGGCAGCAACGACCTTCGGGAGTCAGTGGCGACAGCGGACTTCATTATTGAGAATCTGGCGGAGAGGGAGGACCTGAAGAAGAGTACATTTGCACTGCTTGATGAATACTGCGCTGAGGATGTGATTCTGTCCAGCGACACCTCCACGATGAATATTTATGATTTCGTCACGGTATCACACCCGGAACGCCTAATTATCACGCATTTCTTTAACCCGGCCTATGTCATGCCGCTGGTGGAGATCGTCCGCGGTCCCGAAACCTCTGACGAGACAGTCGCCCTTGCCAAAGAGCTGCTCGAGTCGGGCGGCAAGACAACTGCAGTGCTGAATAAGGCGATCCCCGGTTTTATACTGAATCGAATCACTCGTGCAGTATTCCGTGAAGCGTCCTAGATCGCAGGGAACGGTTGGGCTTCGCCGGAAGACATAGATAAGGCAATCACTGCAACATTCGGCCCCCGCTATGCTTTTGAGGGACCGTTTGCCCTCAGCGACTTCGCGGGACTTGATATCTACGAGCGTCTGGCAACACTTCTGCCGCCGGTCCTCTGTTCGGATACGACCTGTCCGGAGATTCTTAAGAATAAAGTCCGGGATGGGAAACTCGGAGTAAAATCCGGTGAAGGCTTCTATATGTATGGTGACACCGCCGGTGCGCATAAGACAAGAGACGCGAAGATCATGCATATGATTCGCGCAATCCGCGCGATGAATGAGGAACTGGGGGAACAGAAATGAAGACGGACAGAACGAGGTTCACGCTGATCCACTCAGCAGATTTCGACGCCTATAAAGACGAACACGTCACTTTGAGCGAAGAAGAGAAAAAGATAAATGCTGAGAGCCGGATCATATGGCCGCTGAATTGTTACGCAGTTCTTGTACAGCACCCGTCTCTGGGCAACATTCTCTTTGATACGGGTATTGACTCCAACTGGTCTTACCGCTGGCCTCGCAATCTGGCGGAGGGGTATCCGGTCCATCAGTCTTTTGATCTGAAGGAAAAACTCAGTGAGCTCGGTCTGTATGTGGATGACATTGGTCTTCTCATCATATCGCATCTTCACTTTGATCACTGCGGCAACCTTCACCTTTTCCGGGGCACTAAAGCCGGACAGGGGGTCATTGTGCAGGAAGAAGAGGCAAAGCATGCGTTCATGCGATCAAACATTTTTGATCCTGCCAGAGAAGTCTATCATGGGGACGGCTATGTCAGACATGAATTTAACGGTCTGGACGGAATCTCTTTCCGCCTTGTCTCGGGGGATGTGAAGCTGGCAGACGACCTTGAGCTTTTGCTTCTGCCCGGTCATACCCCCGGTACGATGGGGATGGTCGTTCGCACGGAGGAGGCCGGAACGGTCATATTCCCGTCGGACGCCATTTACAATGCGACCAATTACGGTCCGCCGGCGGTACTGCCCGGTATGTGCGCGCGCCCGGCTGAATATGCGGCAAGCATTGAAAAGTGCAGGAAGATTGCCGAGGCGGAGCATGGAACCGTATTCTTCAGCCATGATGTCAATGCATTTAAGACCTACCGTTTATCTCCGGAATGGTATGAATAAGTTTCCGCCTCCGGGGGCAGGAAGCCGACTCATAAACATGTGCTCTCAGAGATTCTCTGTAAGCGCATGTTTTATGAGTTTGACTACGCCGTTGACCTGCGGTGGGAGTGGGTGCTTAATAACGGATTGTAAACGAGCAGGTGGGGAGTCAGGGTAAAGAAATATGAAACCTACAGTTTATCGATGGATTATATGTGCAGCCTGCACATTGGCTTTGTTCTGTACAGGAGGACTTCTGGTCACAGGATTTAATGTATATACACCATACCTTATCTCAGAAGGCGGCCTGACCAACTCGCAGGTCTCCGTGATCCTGATGGTGAGAAATCTCCTGACGCTGGTCTCCATGTTCCTTGTAGTTCCGATGATCCGCAGGTTCGATCTCAGACTCAGCATGACGATTGCGGTCGGAATAGCGGCGGTGGCATTTGCTCTTTTTTCTGTCGCAGAGGGGTTTGGTATGTTCTGCGCAGCTATGGCATTTGCAGGACTTGCCTACGGACTCGGAGGCATGGTCTCGGTATCGGTCATTATTAAGAGGTGGTTCGAAACGCACGACGGACTTGCGCTCGGCATCTGCGCGGCGGGCACCGGCCTGTCGGCAGTCATCGGATCGCCGGTCCTCACCGCTATGGTGGAAAGTCACGGTATGAGATACAGCTTTCGGATGGAGGCCCTGTTCATGGTCTGCGCGGCAGCTCTTATGTTCCTCCTGATCCGCAACTATCCAAGCCGTAAAAAGGCTGCGGAAGTACAGGAGATCCGCAGGAAGAAGCTTGCTGACAAGAAGCACCATGAAGTGTTTCATCTGACCCGCGCAAGATGGCTTATTCTCATGGCGGGTGTCCTGCTCTGCGGAATGAGCTACAATGTATCCCCGTATCTGACCGTTCTGTTCAGGGAGAAAGGCTTTGACGCAGGCATGGTCGGCTGGCTGATGTCCCTCATGGGACTGACACTGATGGCTGGGAAGGTGATCTACGGAGAGGCTGTCGACGTGCTCGGGAGAGTGAAGTCGGGCAACATCTTCCACGGCTGCTTTGTCGCCGCGATTCTTATCTGCGCGCTGTGCGTTCCGGGGAGCCGGGTCATGGCCTGCTCGGCCATGGCACTTCTCGGCATCGGATTCCCGATGCTGTCGGTGGGTCTGTCCGAGCTTGCCGCAGGGACCGCCAGACCCGAGTATTATGCCGACGCGGTCAAGCAGACGCAGATCGTCTATATGCTGGGATCCCTCGCTTTTGGTCCGGTTCCGGGCATAATGGCAGACACTATGGGGAATTATATGGCGGTGTACTACCTGCTTGCAGCGGTGGCCCTCGGTTCTGCGATCATGCAGCAGTTCGTGCTGGCTGCGTGTAGGAAAGAGTGAATCGGGGACGGTTCTTTTAGTACCATAAAAGTGTAATTGATAGGGAATAATTACCCCTGTCAGTTGCACTTATTTTTTACGTGAAAAAATCCGTAACAGTTCAGACAGGCTGCAATTATGTTGCGTTTTCCGGCAGCAAAGCATCCATCTTCGTGAGAAAAACATTGCAGGTCCTTCCCTGTGAGATCAAAAAGCTTTAGCTTTTTAAGCTCACAGAAAGGATCTGCGTTTTTCGATGAAGATGATGTTTGCGCCGGATTTTGAAACTGCGCTGCAGCCTGTCTGAACTGCACAAAATCCACGTAAAGAATCGATCCAAATTTTACATCATTTTGCGAATCTGATTTCCGGCCAGCCACTCGGTGACATTTTCAAATGCCATCTCTGCCCTGCGGTCAATTGACTCCCTGGTGTCGAAGCCCACGTGAGGCGTGCAGACAAGGTTCGGAGCTCCGAGAAGCGGATGCCCTTCCGGCAGCGGCGGATCCTTCTCGTAGACGTCGATGCCGGCTTTGATCCGACCTGCCCGGAGAGCCGACGCGAGAGCCTGCATGTCGACCACGGGTCCTCTTGCGGTATTGATCAGGATAGCGCCCTGCTTCATGAGGCCGATTTCGTTCTCGCCGATGAGGCCTTTTGTCGACGGAGTGAGAGGCGTATGGATTGTAATGATGTCGGCCTGCTTCATGACCTCGTCTAAGGGCATGAGCTCGATGCCCATTTCTCTGGCCTTCGGCTTGTCGCTCCTGTTGAATCCGATCAGACGGCAGCGGAAGGCCTTGAAAATCTCGGCGGTCCTCATGCCAATGGCTCCGGTCCCGATGATGCCGACCGTGCGTCCGGCCAGCTCATTGCCGGCCAGCGTGCCTTTCCCGCCGCCGCTCTGGACCGCGGCGTTGCACTCGGTGATGTTGCGCAGGCAGTCTAAGGCCAGTCCGACCGCGAGCTCGGCAACGGCGTCATCACAGTAGCCGCCGGTGTTGGAGATCGCAACGCCCTGCTCCTTGCAGGCATCCGTGTCGATGTGGTCGATCCCGACGAAGGCGACAGAGATGAATTTAAGGTTTTTGTCGGCCCGGATCACTTCGCCCGGCAGCGGGTGATTGGCAATCATGAGTACGTCTGCGTCACCGGCCCGGCGGATCAGCTCGTCGGTGTCCGTCGTGAACGTGTCGTAGGATGCAAATGTATGTCCGGCCGATCTCAGCCCGTCAGCCAGCTTTTCAATGATTTCGGGTGATACGCCAAGCGGCTCCATGAGTACGATTTTCATAACATATTCCTTTCTTTTTGATGTGCCGAGGCTATTGCGGAACACTGTACGACTACGCAATTGCCTTTAGGGATACGATGTGGGAATGCCGGCATCGGCATGTCATTTTCCGGTATGTATGCACGAAAAATCCATGCTGCACAGCATACGTCTGATAAAATCATAGTGCGACAACAACACAAAATCAAGGGATAATATCTGACGGCACAGTGGATTTTTTGTACCTTATTTAGAGCATTTTTCAGGGGACTCATGTATTGCATATGAAAAATTTAAGTGTCATACTATAGTCGAAAAGATGATTAGATGACACACATTGCTGAAGGAGGTTCACTATGCCAGTACATGTATTAAAGGAAGCCAATCGTTGCCTGCAGTGCAAAAAGCCGCGCTGCCGCGAGCTCGGATGTCCGATTCAGACCAACATTCCGGAGGTCATTCGCCTGTTCAAGGAGAACAGAATGATGGAAGCAGCGGAGATTCTTTTCGAGAACAACCCGCTGTCCGTCGTGTGTTCACTCGTATGCAACCATGAAGGTCAGTGCGAGGGTCACTGCATAAAGGGCATGAAGGGCGAACCGGTGCACTTTTCTTCGATTGAGAACTATATTTCCGACTCCTGTTTTGAGAGGCTTGATCTTACCTGCGCACCGCCCAACGGAATGAAGGTCGGCGTCGTCGGTGCCGGTCCTGCCGGTATTACGATCGCGATCATTCTTGCCCGCCGCGGCTACAAGGTCACAGTCTTTGAGGGACGCGAGAAGATCGGCGGTATCCTCCGCTACGGCATTCCGGAGTTCCGTCTGCCCAAGTCGATTCTTGACCGCTACTACAAGAGAATGCGCGAGATGGGCATTTTGTTCCGCCCGAACTTTCACCTCGGCGGATCGACCAGCATACAGGACCTTCTGGATGACGGCTACGCCAGCGTCTTCCTCGGAACCGGCGCCTGGAGGCCGCGCAAGCTCGGTGTTCCGGGCGAGACTTTCGGCCATGTCTTCTATGCGATCAATTATCTGCACAATCCCGACGTATATGAACTTGGTGAACGAGTCGCGATCATCGGGGCCGGCAATGCGGCGATGGACGTTGCGAGAACAGCCATCCGCCACGGCTCTAAGGATGTGACGGTCTATGTCCGCGGCGATGAGGTAGCGGCATCTGAGAATGAATTCAACTATGCGCAGCTCGACGGCGTTCATTTTGAATTCAGAAAGAGCATCGTTCGCATCGTGGACGAGGGTGCGATTTTCTGTGATTTGATTGAAGATCCCGAGACAGGGGAGCTTGTCGAGGACCATTCCACGGACGCCATGGTCGAAGCGGACAGCATTATGATCTCCATCTCTCAGGTCCCGCAGAGCCGTCTGGTCAACCGCGACCACGACCTTCATCTGAACAAACGCGGAACTCTGCAGACAGATGATCATGGTGAGACAACGATGGAGGGTGTATTTGCATCCGGCGACGTGGTAACAGGCGCAAAGACTGTTGTTGCTGCCGTTGCTGTTTCTAAGCAGATCGCCGACAATATGGATGCGTATATGCAGGAGAAGTTCGGCAAGAAATAAAACTTCCATGCGAATTTCAGCGAGACGTGAGTTTCGATTTCGCCTGCCTGCTTACCGAAAATCGGGAAGTTTTGTAAATAGACTAAAGGGGCTGGCGCATTAGACGGTGCCACAACTATATATGGCAGACATTTGCAAATAACGTCTGCCATATATAGTGATGGCGCGCCTTAATGCGACAGCCCATCTTTATTTGTCTCGGAAGCCAGAGCTTCCCGCACGTTTTTATCCGTCGGCTCGCAGCTGTAAGGCCACTCGATGAGCCGGACCCCATTGGCTTCACAGAGCTGCCGCTTCTGCCGGTCGAGTTCCTGCCGCGCGGCAAGAGCATCCTCGCCGCCGAAGAAGTCGATAGGCATATAGTGCTGAATTCCCTGATACTCGATTGCAGTTTTCAGCGAGGGGATGTAGAGATCGAGACTCTGCCGGCCGAGCCATTCGGGCCGGTACTGGTAAAGCGTGTCCGGGTGGCGCTTCCGTATTGCCTGAAAGAGGGAAAGCTCGTGTTTCCACTTTGGCCTTATCGTGCCGTCCGCGGTGAGTTCCGTCCGGATGCGGGTCCTTTTGAGACGCCAGTTCGTGCGCAGACCATCCTTCTCCTCGTAGAGGGCAAGGTCTGTGTACCACCACTGAAAGAGCGGCATGATGACCCGGGTGAGGTCCAGGAAAAATTCGAGCTCGGACGTTATGTAGCCGCACTCTTTCATGTGCTCGATGTTCCGCCTGACATAGACTGTCTTGGCCGGGTTGTGGTAGAAGGGAAGGCTGCCCTGGAACTTGGCAAGTCTGTCGGGCAGATAGGGGGAGCGGAGGACTGTGCCACTGGTCCAGAGGTGGTTCTGATACCATGGGAGCGAGTAGTCGTAGAGGGAGTAGCCACCGTAAAGGTCCTGGGAGGAATTTGTGTAGAGCAGGTGGTACATGAGCAGGACCGCGTCAATATTTGCCTTATCGAAAATTGCAAGATAGTGGATTTTTTCCTCATCCGGGAAGAGATTCCGGACCGGATAGAAGGATTCCGCCTCCTTGCAGACTTCCATGATGACGAAGAACTGGGAGATGTAGCTCTCCGGAAAGAGGAAGCAGGCCTTTCTGTCGGTGTCAATGTGGGCGAACTGGTCTATGAAGGCTTCCGCGTAGGGATTCGTGCGTATGCTGCCCGCCTTCTCAATGAGGTCCTTAGTCGCGCGGCGGTAGGGAAGGTCAGACCAGGACAGCTGCACGAGGAATCTCTCGTAGCCTCCCGATTCATATTCCTCCCTGAGTTCATCGAAATCTTTTTGATAGGATTCATGATCCGTAAGGAGCTCTTCGAGCGTGGCAAATGTAGACATCTCGCGGAACTGCGGATAGCGGTCCCAGAGCATGTCCAGCCTGTCGAAGGAATATGTGATCTGCGGCTTTTCGTGGATTGGCGGGTACAAAGATAAACTCCTTTCACGGATTGAATGTGGATGAAATCAGATCCGGACGAAGGTCTGCGAAGAGCAGATACAGAGTGCCGCGTCCATAGTACGCGGACTTGCATCGCATAGGGTGGTGGCGCATGCTTCGAAAGACTGCCGAATCTGGCGCAAAAATCTCTCGGCAATAGGTGAAAATGTCTGATAGCGCTTCCAGACCAGATAGAGTCTGGTCGTAAGAGCGGGCGTGAGAGGGCGGAACGCAAGTCCGCTCCCCGGGGTCGTGTTAAGGAGTCTGTCAAATGTCAGCAGATATCCCAGACGTTCCCTGGCAAACATCGATGCGTTGTACGCCAGCCGGAAAGAACCCTCAAGGCGCAGCTGATCCATTTTCTCCTCGGCCCATCTCGGAATGTCATTTTCCCATGACTGCCTGGAACAGAACAGCGGCAGCCCGATCAGGTCATCCACCCGGATGGCCTCTTTTTCTGCCAGCGGATCATCTTCCGGCATCACGACGCCCCAGACATCCGACTCCGGGAACATAATCGACTCATACTTTGCCGGATCGGGCTTCTCGCAGAGAACGACGAAATCCAAAAGCCCCTTGTCCAGCTTCTCCGCGACCTGTTCCGTATCGCCGCTGGTGATACGATACTGAAGCCCGGGATATTTTTCCTTAAATGCGCTGATCTCCCTGGCGAGAAATCTGATCTGATAGGACTCGGCAAGTCCGAAATACAGGTCTCCGCCCGTGATGTCATCGAGAGAGACGAATTCTCTTTCGATTTTATCTGCCATACTTACAAGGTCCTCTGCGCGATTTCGGAGAAGCACACCCTCATCTGTCAGCTTGATCGAGAATGCGTGACGGGTGAAAAGCTTTTTGCCAAGCTCCTCCTCCAAAGCCTTCAACTGTTTTGAGAGCGTCGGCTGCGTGACGTGGAGCGTCTCCGATGCCCTCGTCATATTCTCTTCCCGCGCTACGGCGAGGAAATATCTCAGGGTCTTTATTTCCATTTGCAAATGACTCCTCTCGGAATTCTCAAAAAACTATTCCTAAATGGAATATCACGATATTCATTATAGCAATTAGCGGTGGTCTTCACAAGGTGATAAAATCTGTATTGTCAAAAGAAAATACGAGAGAGGAACATCATGAACCTGGAGCAAATGAAACAGAACCTGTCTGATGCAGGATGCCGCAGTGACCGCATAACGGAAATTATGACTCTGTGCGAGAGAGGCCATGTCCCGGAAGCCATTCAGAAAATGAAATCGGACCGCTGCCGGCTCATTGATGAACTTCATGAATGCGGGAGGAAAATCGATCATCTCGATTTTCTGATCCGGCAGACAGAAAAGGAAATCAGAAAATAAGCAGAAAGCCGTTTTGCTGACACAAAGGAGGAAATGCAGCATGTTTAAAAAAGAAGAACTGAACCTGGTAACAGAGTGGGACAAGACGTTCCCGAAGAGCGATAAGGTGGAGCACAGCAAGGTCACATTTGTAAACCGTTACGGAATCACCCTTGCAGCTGATATGTACATGCCGAAGGAAAGAGAGGGAAAGCTTCCCGGGGTAGCGGTAAGCGGTCCTTTCGGAGCGGTCAAGGAACAGTGCTCGGGGCTGTACGCCCAGACGCTGGCGGAGAGAGGATTCCTGACGATCGCGTTCGACCCGTCCTTCACAGGCGAGAGCGGCGGTAACGTAAGATACATGGCATCCCCGGATATCAACACGGAAGATTTTATGGCAGCAGTGGATTTTCTGTCGCTGAATGAAAATGTTGATCCTGACCGCGTCGGAATCCTCGGCATCTGCGGATGGGGCGGCATGGCCCTGAACGCTGCTGCCCTCGATACAAGAGTCAAGGCAACGGTCGCGTCGACTATGTACGATATGACAAGAGTAAATGAGAAAGGCTATTTTG
>JAFRCB010000255.1 GCA_017404585.1 Lachnospiraceae bacterium | reverse complement strand
ACTATAGAATATTACAGAGACAGCGCCGAATGTCAAAATCAGCGCCGCGCCCGCTACATCACCGGTCGGATACAGGATACGGATGACAGGATACGACAGGACCGCCAGTCCGACGAAGGCCGGAATCGCAATGAAGGTCGAAAGACGCATGCACTCGTTGATCTTATCCGTCGCGTCCTGTCGGTCGTTGCTGGCCATAGCCGTCGCCACCGCCGGGATGAGCGCGGTCGACGTCGCGGAACTCAGCGCGACCGGTATATTGACGATCGGCTTGAACCGATAGCCGAACAGGGCATACTGGCGGCTGATCTCCATGGCCTCCACACCTCTCCATGACATGGCGTAGGTAAAAATGTTCTGATCGACGATCGCGGTCGCGTTATAGATGCATGTTGCAAATATAATCGGCGTAACCATAAGAAAGATCGTCCTGAACACTTCGGCATAGGTCTCATCCTTATCGGATCTGTCCGACGCGACCTGCTTCAGATACATTTTTCTTCTCAGGATGTACATGAAACCCATAAAAGCGATACCGGCAAGGACACCGCTGCCTGTTCCGATCGTACCGCCTGCCGCGCCGAATTTGCCCGTGAGATTTTCGCTGCCCAGATATGGTCTTGTGAGCAGCCATGCGGCAAATACCGACATGACAGCGTTCACGATCTGCTCCACAACTCTGGAAATGCCGGTCGGCATCATATTGTTCTGGGCCTGAAAATAGCCTCGGAGACACCCCAGAAAACCTGACATGAGTATGGTCGGGGCGAGAACTCGCAGGGCAAGGACTGCATCCGGCTGTTTACTGAGGATGAAGGGTGCGCCAAAAAAGGCGACAGCCGCACCGACTCCACCTACAGCAAGTACATAGTAGAGGGATGCGTGGAAAACACGCTGCGCATTCCTGTACTGTCCGACCGCCAGTCTCTCCGCCATGACCTTAGAAATTGCAGTCGGGATGCTGTATGAAGATATCAGGAGGATGATCGTGTACCACTCATACGCGTAAGTATAGTACCCGTCACCTACATCTCCCATGATAAGATGCAGCGGACTCCTGTAGAGAAGTCCTACTACACTGCAGATCAGCTGGGCTGCCATGAGAAACGCTGCCTGTCTGACTACTGCTCCCTTCTTTTCCGCCATATTTTCTCCATTCTGCTGCTTTTATTCTTAGTTCCACAAGTACTGCTGAAAAAGAAAGCGGCTTTCTGTATCATATGCACCGATTGAGCACTGAATTCTGTAAACACTCGATCAGATATTTCTGATCTGCCAGTCAATCGGCTCTATACCGCAAGATATTAAATAATCATTAGTCTTCGAGAACGGCCTGCTGCCGAAAAAGCCATTATATGCTGACAGCGGGCTCGGATGGACCGATTCTACAACGAAATGCTTCGGATTGTGGATGAGGGCTTTCTTTCTTCTCGCCGGTCCGCCCCACAGGATGAACACCAGCGGCCTGTCCAGATCTGCAAGCACCCGGATGGCCGCATCCGTGAACTCCTCCCAACCGATTCCCCTGTGAGAATTGGCCTGATGGGCTCTGACCGTAAGCACCGTGTTGAGGAGCATGACTCCCTGCTGTGCCCAGTAGGTCAGATCTCCGTTGTTGGGTATATAACATCCCAAATCTGAGGACAGTTCCTTATAGATATTGACCAGGGAGGGCGGTATCTCTATGCCGGGATGTACACTGAAACAGAGGCCGTTGGCCTGGCCGGTCCCATGATATGGATCCTGACCTATGATCACGACCTTCACATTTTCGAGCGGTGTGAACTTGAACGCGTTGAAGATATCCGTGCTCGGCGGATAAATCTCGCGGGTCCGGTATTCTTTGAGGACCGTCTTGTACAGTTCTCTGTAGTAGGGTTTTGCAAATTCCCCGTGGAGAGCCTTCTCCCACTCACCTGTTATCGCCACAATATCATCTCCTCCTGCTGCCCGCATGCCGATTCATATCGGGCAGCTTTTTCGTCCTCAATACAACATGTCCCGATTCGCATATCCGGATTATTACAGTCTTACCGGAACCCCGTGAGCCTTCAGATACTCCTTGACTTCACGGATCGTCATGATCTTGTAATGAAAGAGCGAGGCCGCCAGCGCCGCATCGGCGCCGCCCTCATCGAGAGCTTCACGAAAATGCTCAAGAGTCCCGGCTCCTCCCGACGCGATTACCGGAACGCCGACCGCGTCAGAAATAGCGCGCGTGAGAGCAAGATCATAACCGGTTTTAGTGCCGTCTCCGTCCATCGAAGTGAGAAGGATCTCGCCGGCTCCCAGGCATACGCCCCGCTTTGCCCACTCAACAGCATCGAGGCCGGTATCGATGCGGCCGCCGTGCTTGTATACGGTCCAGCCGTCCCCGTCGGTCCTTTTCTTGGCATCAATCGCAAGGACAATACACTGAGAACCGAACTTTTCCGCTCCCTCGCGAATAAGTTCCGGATTATCAATGGCTGCTGAATTCACCGAGACTTTATCCGCTCCGGCTCTCAGTATCTTCTGCATATCGGCTACCGTGCGGATACCTCCGCCGACTGTGAACGGAATAAAGACCTGGTCGCCGACACGCTCCACCATGTCCACGACCGTGTCGCGTTTGTCTGACGATGCGGTGATATCAAGGAAGACAAGTTCATCAGCTCCCTCCGCGTCGTAGATTTTCGCGACCTCCACCGGGTCTCCGGCATCCATGAGGTTCACAAAATTTACACCCTTTACAACCCTGCCCGCATTCACATCGAGGCACGGAATGATTCTTTTCGTCAACATGTCATGCCTCCTTCCTGATGTTCAGGAAATTCTGAAGGATCCTGAGTCCGACCTGACCGGATTTCTCCGGATGGAACTGGCATGCGAAAATATTTCCTCTTTCCACCGAAGCCACCGCTTCGTCAGAGTAGGAAGCTGTCGCCTTTACAAATTCCTCATCGGTAGCCGGCACATAGTAAGAGTGAACAAAGTAGACGAATGCTCCGTCTTCTATTCCCTCAAACAGTCTTCCGCCGTGCGCAAGATGCAGACTGTTCCAGCCGATCTGAGGTACTTTAAAACCGGTCCTCTCATCGAATCTTCTGCATCTGCCCTCAAAGAAGCCGAGGCCGGCTGCTTCCGGACTCTCGGCGCTGCCCTCGTAGAAAAGCTGAAGACCGACGCAGATTCCGAGAAAAGGTGTTCCGCTTTCAGCCACCTGACGAACAACGTCCTCAAGTCCAAAGGCGCGGAGCTTATGAGCGGCGTCGCCGAAATTACCGACACCCGGCAGAACCACATGGTCTGCTCCGAAGATCACCTCCGGATCTCTGGTAAGACAGGTCTCCTGACCGAGAGCCCTGAAAGCTTTCAGCACGCTTTTTACATTTCCCGCATCGTAGTCAATTACTGCTACCATAGATTTTTCCTTTTCATCAAAGTCTCATATGAGAGACTTGTTTATTTGCATTCGAGAGTAAACCAGAACTGCACGCCGTCCTCGTAATTCTTTACGCCGCACTGCTGATTGTGACTCTCCATTATGGCTTTTACGATAGAAAGACCGATTCCGCTGCCGCCGTATTCCCGTGTGCGGGCTTTATCCACCTTATAGAATTTATCCCATATCTTGTCTATATCGCCCTCGGGAATCGGATTTCCCGTATTGAATACGGAGACCCGAACAAGACCGTTCTCCCTTATGATCCTGACGTCAATTTTTTTGTCGTAGTCGATGTGATTCAGAGCATTGCTCATATAATTGGTGACAACTTCCTCGATCTTGAACTCGTCCCCCCAGACGTAGACGGGCTCATCGGTGTTAATGGTGACCGACGCACCCTTATCTTCGATGAGCAGCTTCATCCCGGAGATCACGCCTTTGACCAGCTGTGTAATATCAAAGCGTTCCATGGCCACCTGGTCATTTCCGAACTCGAGCTGATTCAATGTGAGCAGCTTCCTGACCATATTATTCATCTTCGAAGATTCATCGATGATGACGTCACAGTAGAAATCTCTGCTCTCTTTATCTTCGGCTATGTTGTCCTTCAGGCCTTCTGCATACCCGGAGATCAGGGCGATAGGCGTCTTCAGCTCGTGAGATACATTATTAAGGAATTCCTTGCGCATCTCATCGATTTGAGTCTTTCGCTCATTGTCTTTCTGCAGCTCGACATTTGCAGACTTGAGCTCGCTGATCGTCTGCTCAAGCTGATCGGACATCACATTAAAGTTCTCGCCGAGCTGGTCGATCTCATTGTTGGCGTGGCCGGTATACCTGACGTCAAAATTGAGCTTCGTCATCTCGCGGGAGAGCTCTGACAGCTGAACGATCGGCCGGGTGATCCGCTTGGAGACCAGTACGATGGCGATCACCGCGATGATGGTCGTGATGAGACCGACAATGATATAAAAGATATTGGCAATAAGAGCCGCATTCTCGATGCTCTCCAGAGGCGAACGGATGAGGAACCACTCTCCATCCTCCAGATTCCCCCAGATTTCAAGGTAATTTGTAGCTATGCGCTTGTCCTGTGTCACCTGGATCGTATAATGGTCTGTCCGCTCCAGTATCTCCATGTCATCCTGATAAAATCCGGAATAATAGCCGAAAAGCCTCGCTGCAAGTTCAAATTCATCGCGGCTCGTAACCAGAATGATATCCGACAGGTCTGATGATGCGACCATGATCTGCATGTTCTGCTGCACCGATACCTGCTCAAGGCTCTTCTCTGAGTCGTCATCGTATCTGCCGTTTTCTACCTTATCGTTAAGGAGCTCATAAGTCTTAAGGATCTCTGCTGTTTTCCGGGATCTGTAAAATTTTCCCAGAAAAAGATAATTGGTCAGACCTACGACGACCAGGGTAAAACACATCACCCCGACGAAAAGGGTCAGAAGCTGCGCCCGTATACTGTTCTTCATAGCATGTCCTCCCTCAGGGCTATAGCGCATGCATATGTCTTTTCACTTTACTTCTTCTCTGCATTGGGATCGAACTTATAGCCCATACCCCAGATCGTGCGGATGTATTCGCCCTTTGCTCCCATCTTGCTTCGAAGCTTCTTGACGTGCGTGTCGATTGTCCGGGCATCGCCAAAGTAGTCATAAGTCCAGACGGCGTTCAGTATCTTTTCGCGGGACAGCGCTATACCGTTGTTCTCGACAAAATACTGCAGCAGTTCGAATTCCTTGAAGGAGAGCTCGATAGGCTCGCCATCGATAGTCACCTGGTGCGCCGCCTTGTCGACGCGTATTCCCGCAACGTCGAGCACATCCTCGGCGGCGGCTTTCCCGCTGCGGCGCAGGACCGCATTGACACGGGCGACAAGGATCTTGGGGCTGAAGGGTTTTGAAATGTACTCGTCAACGCCGAGCTCGAATCCGAGGAGCTCGTCTCTCTCATCCGATCTCGCAGTCAGCATTATAATCGGCACCTTGGAGAACTGTCTGATCTCGCGAGTCACCTGCCATCCGTCCATCTTCGGCATCATTACGTCGAGGATGATAAGTGCTATATCTTTCTCATCAAAGAAAATATCAACAGCTTTCTCACCGTTTTCGGCCTCAATGACCTGATAGTCCTGCTTTTCAAGGAAATCACGGACAAGTTTTCTCATCCTTGCCTCATCATCCACGACCATTACTTTCAATTTTTCCATTGTCTGCCCTCCGGTTTCCCGATTATTCCTGTCTTTCGTACACGTCGGTTCTTATTGAACTCCCTCATTCAGTCAAAGACCGGAAAAACAATTTTGAACATACATCATTTATCCTACCATACAATGCGGATTCATGCAAAGTTTATATTAAAATGAAACTCTGATAAAGACTGATAAAGACTGTCCGAACTGTCATCATCTAAATATTTATGTGTTATAATATATATCAGCTGAAATTTGCCACCAGTTGCCAAACAGAAAGGAGACTATGATGTCAGTATTCAGAGAAGGATTTTTATGGGGCGGCGCGACGGCCGCTAATCAGTGCGAGGGAGCCTACCTTGAAGGCGGCAAAGGCCTGTCCGTACCGGATATGCTGCTCGGCGGCGATGTAAATACGCCGAGAACGTTCTGCCCGAAGATCGAAGAAGGTGTTTTTTATCCGTCTCATGTAGCTGTCGATCTGTATCATCACTATAAAGAAGACATTGCCCTCTTCGGCGAGATGGGCTTCAAATGCTACCGCATGTCCATCAACTGGGGCCGTATTTTCCCTAACGGCGACGACGAGGAGCCGAACGAGGCAGGTCTGGCATTCTACGATTCCGTATTCGATGAATGCAGGAAGCATGGCATTGAGCCGCTCGTAACCCTCTGCCACTATGAGATTCCGTGGGCAATCGTCACCAAATACAACGGATTCTCAGACAGGCGCGTCATTGACCTGTTCGTCAAATACGCGACTACCTGCTTTAAGAGATATAAGGACAAGGTCAAATACTGGCTGACATTCAACGAGATCAATATAGCCATCATGGAGCCGACGATGGGTGGTCTGTACGGTCTCGGCATCTGCGATAAATCTGACCTCGCAAGAACAGAGCGCTGTACAATTCCTGAACTTAAAGTTGATAATCAGAAACGATTCGAAGCACTCCACAATGAATTCGTCGCATCGGCCAAAGCAGTCATTGAAGGTCACAAGATCAACCCCGACTTCATGATCGGCAACATGATCTGCCATATCACATGGTATCCGCTCACGCCGAACCCGAAGGATATCCTCGAGTTACAGAGACGCGATGAGATCTGCAACGACCTCTGCGGCGACGTTCAGGTCCGCGGCGAATATCCGTACTTCGCAAGAAAATATTTCGAGGAAGTCGGAGTCGACACATCGTTCATGGACAACGCGGAAGATCTCGCGCTCATAAAGGAAGGCACTGTCGACTTCTACACCTTCTCCTACTATATGTCCAACTGTGTGACTGTTCAGGAAGGTGTTGACCAGGTCAAGGGCAACATGATGGGCGGAGCGAAGAACCCGTACCTCAAAGCTTCCGACTGGGGCTGGCAGATCGATCCGGACGGCCTCCGCTACACACTGAATCTTCTTCAGAACCGCTATCCGAACACACCTCTCATGGTCGTAGAGAACGGCTTCGGCGCGTTCGATAAGGTCGAGGAGGACGGCTCCATCCACGATGAGTACAGAATCTCCTACTTCAGAGAGCATATCAAAGCCATGAAGGAAGCAGTAAAAGACGGTGTCAACCTGATCGGCTACACGACATGGGGTCCTATCGACCTTGTATCCGCGGGTACGGGCCAGTACGCCAAGAGATACGGATTCATCTATGTTGATAAACATGATGACGGCAGCGGCAATTTCGCCCGCAGCCGCAAGGACTCCTTCTTCTGGTATAAGAAGGTCTGCGAATCCAACGGCGAAATTATCGAGTAAGCTCATAAGAAAAAAAACTAAAAGGCTGCCGCGCCTTACGCAGAGCTGCCATGATATATAGCAGATGTTATT
>JAFRCB010000254.1 GCA_017404585.1 Lachnospiraceae bacterium | reverse complement strand
TGCAGTATGGCTGCACACACGGCTTCGCTTCCGAATCCCCATTCTGCCATGCTCCGTCCGACCCGGAGCGGATGGTTCACAAAGGGCTCTCCGCCCTTCCTCATCTGACCGTTGTGCCTCTCCTCAGCGAACTGTATGGCTTTTCTGACAAGCACAATGTCCGGATCAGTGTGATTTACTTCCATACCTGTTATTATATCGTTCGGACTGATGTTCTTTCGGTACATACTCATTCCCCCATGTCTGTCGCAGTCTTCACGGAAAATCTTATGACCAGTTATAGGTTTTGCCTGATATTTTACACTATATCAACGTATTTGCCACTAGTTTTCTTCCAATTAGCCGGTAGAAATTTTTCTTAAAATCCGGTGGCTTTCGTTCAAATTTTACAAAAATTTAAAAATAACTCCGGACAACGTCTTTCTATGGCACTATATTACAGGATTTTTTCCAAGATTGTGGGAACGATATTCGATTATATGAGATAATATATCTTATCGGAAGTTGCTTAAGCAACTCCCGATAAAAGGGCGATGGAATCGCCCGAATTGTGATTATCGGGTTCGCGAAGCGGTTCCGATATAGTATTTGTAAAACTTTCTACTTTTATATATCTCCGAAAACTGATAAGATTATTTACAGCAGCTTGTAGAAAGTTTTGCTATTACCTGTATAAAGGAGAAGGTGTAAAAATGGGTATCGGCAGTATAATCTCACTTCTGGGCGGTCTCGGCGCATTCCTCTTCGGAATGTCATTCATGGGTGACGGTCTTCAGCTTGCGGCGGGTTCAAAAATGAAAGACCTGCTCGAAAAACTGACGCGGCATCCGGTCATGGGCTTCCTCGTCGGCATGCTGGTCACAGTGTGTATTCAGTCTTCATCGGCAACCACAGTTATGGCTATGGGCTTCATCAATGCCGGCATCATGGATCTTGCTCAGGCTACGGGCGTCATATTCGGTGCAAATATCGGTACGACCATCACAAGTATCCTGATCGCTCTCGATGTCTCCGGCATTGCCCCGGTATGTATCGCAGCCGGTGCATTCCTCATGCTCTACAGCAAGAAAAAGAGACAGAAGTATATCGGTCAGGTCATCCTCGGCTTCGGTCTCCTGTTTCAGGGACTCCACACGATGAGCAGCTCAATGGCTCCTCTCAAGGATTCTGTCATGTTCCAGAACTTTATTCTGAACGCCAAGAACCCTATTCTCGGATTTGTCATCGGTATTATTCTCTGCGCAGTCATCCAGAGTTCCTCCGCTGCTGTCGGTATCCTGCAGGCCCTCGCCATGCAGGGTCTCATGCCGCTCTATTTTGCAGCTTTCATCGTCTGCGGTATCAACGTCGGCTCCTCAATGCCGGTCATTCTCTCGGCCCTTAAAGCCAAAAACAACGCAAAACGAGCCGCGATCATCTACCTGATTTTCAACTGCTTCGGCGCATTGCTGTTCATACCGCTTGTCATGCTGACGCCTCTGACCCAGACCATTGTGGCACATGTAAAAAGTGCAGCCTTCCAGGTCTCCTTCTTCCACATTATGTTCAAGCTGGTCACCGGTGTCATCCTGCTCATGCTGACAAAGTATATCGTTCAGATTACTTACAGGATCCTCCCGAAGCAGGCACACGAGAGCGCGTTCCGCTTCGAGTACATTGATGAGCATCTCGCAGGCGACCCGTCCGTCATGGCTCTGCAGGTCGCAAAGGAAATCGGCCGTACAGCCAATCTGGTCCGTGATAATGTCTCCGAGGCGGCTCAGGCCCTCATGACAGGAAATGTGAAAAAGGCTCATGACATCAACGACAATGAAGAGGTCATCGACTACCTGACCGGAGCAATCATCGACTTTGTCACCAAGGTGAGCGGTGACGAGATGCCGGAAAAGGTATCCAACTACCTGGGTTCCGTCTTCCAGATCATGAACGAGCTTGAGCAGATCGGCGACCATGCTGTCAAAATCTTGTATAATGCCGAAAAGACATCTGAGACCAAACAGAAATTCTCCGAAGACGCGATAAGCGAGTTCAATATCATTTACACTGAAGACCTGAGACTTCTCGACCGCGCGATCCGCCATTATGTCGAGCGCGTGCCGGATGACGATCTGCTGACCGAGGCCCGCGGAGCCGAAAAGGCGATCGGCCGCATGAGCAGCGAAGCCCAGGCTAACCACGTAAAGAGAATGCAGGATGGCACCTGCACCTCCGAGCTTGGCCTCACATTCGTCGAAAGCATCAACTCACTCACCCGCATCGCGAACCATATCGAGAGTATCGCGGAGCTCGGCGTGGAAGCTATCTGATAGCTGCCGCGAGCCGCGCAATCCGGTCTACACGGTCTGCTTCATCACTCCCGTAGTGTCGTGACCGGGGAAAACGAAACTTATTCTATGAACAAACCGGGGCTGTCGCATTAAAACGCGACAACCCCGGTTCTTTTTACCTGACTTTTCTTATTTATCGATTTTTACCAGCACACGCTCCACGCGCAGCTCATTCATTGCCAGCACAGTCACTGTGAAGTCCGCGTAGCGGAAAGATTCTCCCGCTTGCGGGAAGCGTCCAAAGCTCTCAATCGTCCATCCACCGACGGTCTCACTCTCGAAGTCAAAGTTCTCCTCCCGGATATTCATCAGATCCAGGAAATCCGAGATTGGCATATCGCCGTCAATCTCATACTCGCTCTCGCTCTTTTTCGTGACCTCATCCTCAACCGTGTCGGTCTCATCCCAGATATCGCCGACGACCTGTTCGAGTACGTCCTCCATTGAGATGATGCCGAGCGTTCCTCCGTACTCATCCACGACCACGGCCAAATGC
>JAFRCB010000253.1 GCA_017404585.1 Lachnospiraceae bacterium | reverse complement strand
CCTGGGTATCTCCAAGTCTCTTTTTCGGCAGGGGATAATAGACGTCTCTCACGTGCTGAAGTGCAGCGATGAGGGAATCGATACTGTCTCTGCTGGAAAAGCCCATGAGAATACGCTCGTTTTCATTATCTCGGTTGTAAAACGCGAATACGGGCACGGGCTTTTCAACAGAACCGCCCTGCACGATCGAGACACCAACGTCGCCGGTACCGAGATTGATGGTGTGTTTTGCAAGATTAATCATTTCTTATCCTCCATCCATGTTGCAAGTATACCTCAAATTGTGTCCAAAATATGTGCCTTGATCAGTCGGAAGCCACGCTGTCTACGGTATCCCCGTGAATCTCAACGATGTCTCTGATAGGGATCGTCTCATTGATCCCATTGGCGTTTGCGGAGCAGAGAATGACTGCCTGTTCCAAAGCGTCGATGCGCTTAACTCTGTCGGTTCTGGTAACGTAGGCACCTCCGTCCTTTTTCGTGTCAGCTACAAAAAAGGTGAAGGTGATGGCCGGGTTCTCCCCGTCAGCAAGCATGTCGTTGATCAGATTCAGCTTCTGGTTCAGGACATCCAGGCCAGGCTCCTCGAGATCAATCTTCCGATTCGTCTGTCTTGCTTCCTCGCCGATCATATCCTCATATCCGCTCAGCGCCTTGTAGGAAGCGAACTGCGCCGCTCTGTCGTAAAGACTCATATGGGGATGCTTTGAGGACTGGTGATGGGGGAGATCGATGATATCCGCATAGACGATGCGCGGATCCGGTTCTTTTCCCGTAATTCCTTTAGCCATAGCTATTCTCCGCTTCGATGGCCCCCAATTTGGAGGTTCCGTTCTCGTGTGGTTGCGCCTTCCAGGAAGTTTGTTCCTCTGAGGAGCGCATTTTTCCCGTATTTTCCCTGAATCTTCAATGTGGCGTCCTGCAGCCGGCGTTCACGCTGGTCAGCTTTCTTCTCAGCTTCCTTCTTCGCTTTCTCTTCTTCCGTATCCATCATGGAAAAGAGATCGAGCTGACCTTCCACGACGCCCTTTGTCTGTTCGGCCGGAATATCCTTCTCGGGAATGATTCCCGCCGCCACGATGGTAACGCGGCGAACGAGCAGATCCGGATCAACAACACGGTCGTACAGTTCCATCATGACCTCCATGATACGCCTGGTGCTGCTGGTATAGAAGGGGAGGTTTCCGGTTCCGTGGGCATGCTTCGGATGCGGCCGACCGTAATAGTCAAGTGTTACGATGCCTTTATACGGCTTTCCGGTCTTCTTTACCGCGTAAACAGTATTCCCGATATGGTCGCCGGGAACAAGGACCGTCAGGCTTTCCCGGTCATAGCTTATGGTCAGTGTAACCTGCTTCGTGACCAGGCCTTTTCTGACCAGGTCCAGAACCAGGAGCTCTGTCATCTCACGGACAATGGTTCTGGCCATTTCATATTCATAAGGCTCTTTCAGGACCTGACCGGAGGACAGACAGTTGTTTTCCGGCCGATAGGCTTTGATCGTCGGGATTTCCGTCGGCTCCCAGCCCCAGGCGTGATCGATCAGAAGCTCTGCGTTAATGCCGAAGGCCTTGTAGAGCGCGTCCTCGTTTCTTACACTCATACGGGCGACATCGCCCATAGTAAAGCAGCCGAGCTTCTCCAGCCTTCGCGCGCTTCCGGGGCCAACCCGCCAGAAATCCGTCAGCGGCTTGTGGCACCAGAGCTTCTCCCGGTAGCTCCGTTCGTCCAGTTGGGCGATACGGACGCCGTCCTTGTCGGCAGGAACATGCTTTGCAACAATGTCCATGGCGATCTTTGCGAGGAACATATTGGTTCCGATTCCCGCAGTCGCCGTGATCCCGGTCTGAAACAGCACCTCCCGGATCATGGCCATTGCCAGTTCATGAGGCGTCATACGGTTTGTCTCAAGATATTTCGTCACGTCCATGAAGCACTCATCGATGGAATAGACGTGGATATCGTCTGGGCTGATGTATTTGGAGTATATGGAGAAGATCTTTGTGGAGATTTGCTCGTAAAGCAACATCTGCGGCGGGGCAACAATATAGGACAGCTCCAGAGCGGGATCCGCGGCAAGCGCTTCCGAATCGAAGGACGCAGAACTGAAATGATACTTCCCATCCTCGCCCTTTGGAAGAACGCCCAGCTTGAGCGCTTTCTGGAATCGTTCCGCATTGATCTCCTTCACCCGCTGTACGACCTCGAACAGCCGGGCACGGCCTGATAGTCCGTAAGCCTTCAGTGTAGGGGAGACTGCCAGGCAGATCGTTTTCTCAGTCCGTGTCGGGTCGGCAACGACGAGATTGACCCGAAGCGGATCGTAATTGCGGTCCCGGGCTTCCACGCTCGCGTAGAAGGATTTGAGATCGATTGCAACATAACAGCGATCAGCCATTTACAGTCTCCTCCTTGGGTTTCGTTTTTTCACTCATGTTCTGTTCCTCGGTCTGCCGGGTGAGCCGAATATGCTCTTGTATTTGCGGTATTCTGTCCGCGACATGTTGGCAGCATTTCAGCTCCCGGCGGATCGGGCGCAGGGCAAGGGAGATTTCCTTGATCTCGGCGCTCACGTCCTCGCCGCGACGTTGACGGCGGTACAACTCACGCCGGGAAAAAACAAGAGAGTCAATGTCCGACTGCAAAGCATCCGCAAGCATGGACAACTGACTCTAGCTGTTGATACTGTATTTTTGCAGCAGCGAAAACTGCCGCTTGGATTGGTCTAGCTTTCTGACCTCGGCTCGCACGGGGAACGGGACAGGAAGGCGGCGCGACCGGGGCGGGGAAAGCAGATAGAGATAGTGCAGATACAGGCGGCGCATGCCGGACAGCTTTTGCTTTTTCCCATAGGCCGGGGATCTGCACTTGACCTTATACCGGCCTTTCGGGATATACAAGGAGGTCGCGGCCTGCGGCTCTGGCGCTGTAGGCTGGGTGCGACTCTTGTTCAGTCGTTCCCGTATGTTCGCTTCGGTATAGCCGTCTCCCAGGCTGTCCAGCCGGACAAAGCGATCCGAGCCGGGCGGCTTGACTGCCGTGTGCTTCACGTTAGCGCCTCGCTTGATCGCATACTCCCGCTTCTGCAAAGCATCGTAAAAGGATTGCAGCGTAAACGCTTCTGCAAGGGCGGCGTCAACATCCTGTCGGATCAGCCCGCGCACGGTGGGCTTGCCGTTCTTCTCAGCGTTCCATTCCGCATACGGTTTTCCACTACCTATTGGCTCGATAACAGAAAGATCATTTTCCCAGCTGATCTCATTGGATATTCCGCGAATATCTCCGTAGTACGCCTTGAAGTCGTCCCGAAACATCTTTCCGTCGGTGCAGGACACAGAGTTAAACACGATATGCGCGTGGATATGTCCGTGGTCTATATGGATGGCGACCACCGCCTCAAAACGTCCTTGCAGCAATCGCTCAGCAAACTCCACACTGAGCCAGTGGGCTTGCTCCGGCGTCACTTCCCCGGGAGAAAAGGAATGGATGATGTGATAACCCTGAACCGGGCGGGTTTCCTTATCCCAGCGACGTTTGGTTTCCTGCATTTCCCGGTAGGCGGTATTGAGCTGACAATTGATTGCTGTCTGAAGAACCTGGCCGTTTTCCAAATGCAGTGTCTTGGTTTCGTTCAGCGCGTACCTGATCCGATTGTCCAGGCGGGCGCGAACGACGATGATCTTATCATAGTCCATTCTTTACAAGCTTCCAGGCACGGCGTGCCAGCACGGCGGCATCCACAATCTCGG
>JAFRCB010000252.1 GCA_017404585.1 Lachnospiraceae bacterium | reverse complement strand
GGCGAGGAACTTGCCGAAGGCTCCGCTGAAGGCAGCGCGGATATAATAGGCCGGTCCGCCGATCACCTGCCCATCTTCATCTCTTGTCTATGTTTTCTGTGCAAGAACTGCCTCGGCATAGATAGTTGACATTCCGAAAAAGGCGGACAGCCACATCCAGAAGATAGCGCCCGGTCCGCCGGACACGATGGCTGTCGCGCAGCCCGCGATGTTTCCTGTGCCGACCTGGGCTGCGATAGCGGTTGTCAGAGCCTGGAATGAACTCATGCCGTCTTTACCGGCCTTTGCCCCCTGCAGGCTGAAACCGCCGAAGACTCTCTTCATCGCAGCTCCGAACCTGCGGACCTGGACGAAGCGGGTCCTGAATGAGAAGAAAATACCTGTACCGACCAGAACGACCAGCATGATCGGTCCCCAGAGAATTCCGTTTAATGCGCCGACAAAACTTTCAAATGCTTCCATAGTAGTCTCCTTCCGTGGCGGGGATACAACACGTCAGGCGGTCGGCACAATAACAGAGAGCACATAAGAAAAGCCGCAGCCAAGTGTAAGCCGCGGCTCCGAATGCAGTTGCACTGAACTCTGCCATTTTGCCTGGATGACAGCAGCCGCCTTAAAAGAAGACAGGCAGTGTACACCATAGGCTCCCCGACGGGTCTCTCCAGAGCCATTTTATGATGTGATAAGTACGTGCGTTTATAGAACACATCTATAGGTTAGCAACTGCTATTACCGATGTCAATGAGTTTTTTGATAATGAAATATCGAGAAATCTTATTAATAGAAAAAATGGATTAATAGAAAAATGTTATTAGCCGTAATGTCGGCACAGGAGAGATTATTCTGAAAATACTGCGCCTGACAGCGAGACTTGTATGCAAAAATCACAGAAGTCTGCCATGCTTTATTACCTGCCGGACTGTGAGATCATCGGCATCGAGGAGTACGATATCTGCATATTTGCCGGGCTCCAGCGTGCCGTAATCATCAATGATGCCAAGAGCTCTTGCGGGGTGAGAAGTCGCACAGGTGACCGCTGACGTAAGTGGAATACCCATCTCGAGGACCGCGGTGCGCAGGCAGTCCATGAGGTTTGAGACAGAACCGGCAATTGTTCCGTCCGTCAGTCTGCAGTAACGCCCCTGCTTTGTGATCGGCTGGCCGCCAAGCTCATATTGACCATCAGGCATTCCTGCCGCGCGAAGGCTGTCAGAGATGAGGATCATGCGCTCCGGTCCGTTAAATTTAAAGGCGGCCCGCACCATGGAAGGATGAATGTGAATGCCGTCAGCTATTATTTCTACGCTCGCGTGGGGACTGTCCGCGACAGCGCCGGGAACCCCGGGCTCGCGGTGTGTGAATCCGGACATGGCATTAAAGAGATGGACCGCATGGCAGGCTCCCAGAGAGAGTGCATCCATTGCCGTATCGTAGTCAGAATTGGTGTGGGCCAGGGAGACATTAACGAAATCACTGACTTCGGCAATATATTCCCTGTAATTAGGGTTGCACTCCGGCGCGAGACCTATGAATTTGACAAGTCCTCTTGCCGCATCCTGGAACTTGCGGGCAGCTTTGACGTCACACGGGATTATATAATCGGGATTCTGAGCTCCCTTTTTTGAGACGCTGATGAATGGACCTTCCATGTTGATTCCGACCAGATCAGCGCAGTCCGCGTAGGTCTCCGGATCGGCGGAGGCTGCGTCTCTGAAATCAGCCATATTGGAAAGAATACCGCAGAGTTCGTCGACCGGCAGGGTCAACGTGGCGGGACAGATGGCTGTTATGCCGGAAGACGCCTCATACTGCGCGATTCGGCGCACTGTCTCAAAACCGCCGTCGCAGACGTCGAAACCCAGAGCTCCGTGAAAATGGACATCGATCAGCCCCGGAACGGCATAAGCTCCAAAACCGTCTATGACCACCTCATCTGAAGAATTCTCTTCATAATTGGGGACGATTTCCGCAATGCGATCTCCGGTGATCTTAAGTGCCCTGTCACTGAATTTTTCGTCTGCCCCGTACAGTTTTATATTTTTGATGATCATGGATTATCCTCCTGAAATGAGAAAACTGAAGCCCACCCTCCCTTGAGGGGACCGTTTATCGCTCTGATAGATATATCTTACAATAAAACTTTGTCTTTGGTCATAAAATGAAGTGAAATTCTTTTGTTGAGAGGAATATGCACTCAGTATGCACGAATTTGCCAGAAACATACATTTTTCGATCCTGCTGTCAATAGGATGCTGTTTTTATGTTATAATTAGTAGAACTATCAGCGTGAAAAGTGGAGATGACTATGCCGAAACAGAGAGAAAAAATCGAACTCAGGTACTATAATATCCCCGACGGATCATATGTGCTCCCTAAGATCGGTGCCGGCTGGGAACAGGAATACGGGCTCGGTATGAACGGGATGCTGCATTTTCACAATTACCTGGAGATCGGCTATTGCTATCATGGGAGCGGAAAACTTATTATTGAGGACCGTGAATACCGTTACAGTGACAATATGTACACATTCATCCCTAAAAACGTACCGCATACGACGATCAGCGATCCCGGAAATATATGCAGCTGGGAGTTCCTTTTCATCGATCTGGAGAGATTCATCCGTGACGAGTTCAGATCCGAATACCTGTCCAAAGAGGATATTCTTCGCATCACAAGCAAGCGGGGCACGCTCAAGTCGATGAAAAATCACCCCGCTATGGGAAATCTCATCAGGAATATACTGCGAGAGTGCCATGAACCCGATGCCTACAGTCAGGAGAGTATAAAGGGATATCTGTATTCTCTGATCATCGAAGTCTTAAGACTTGACGAGGAGCGGGAGAGCGTCAAGCGCACGAGCAGGATCAACCGGTACATAAAGAGTGCTGTCGACTATATAGGACAGCATTATACCGAGGAAATCAAGATAAGGCGGCTGGCGGAAAACTGCGGTCTCAGTGAGAGCCATTTCAGGAGGATATTTGTCGAGAGCATCGGAATGAAACCGGTCGAGTATCTGAACCTCGTGAGGATCGAGCAGGCCTGCGCCCTTATCAGAAAAGGTGAGCAGTCGATCGAGGATATATGTTACGAGGTGGGCTATCAGACTCCATCGACGTTCAACCGCAATTTCAAGATTGTCATGGGGGTATCGCCAAGTGTTTTTAAAAGTATGAAGGGAACGGCAACGCCCCTTTCGATGTTCAAGATTTCAACTAAAGAGGGATGGGAGGGATACCACTTCCTTCCGACTGAATGATCGAATATGCATAAATACGGGTTGATAATCAGTAGAATTTCGGTACTGAAAAAAGTATAATGACAATAGATTAAAGGAAATAGTCCGAAAGACCGTCAAAATGCACAAATGAATGTGCAATTTTGGTTTTCGGACAAAAGAAAAAGGAGGTATCTATGAAGAAAAAACTCTTATCAGTTATGCTCGTAGGAGCTATGGTCGCTTCTCTGGCAGCATGCGGCGGATCATCCGGCTCGGGCACAGCCGCTCCGGCAGGAGGTGACAGCACAGCAGCGGCAGTCACATCCGGCGGTGAGCACAAACTGACAGTTTCCGCATGGGACCACAACTTCAACATTCCGGCACTTCTCGCAGCTGCAGAAGACTACAAGGCCAATGTAGATCCGGAGTTTGAACTGGAGATCAATGAAGTTTCCGGTTCTTCCGACGTTGAGACAGCCATTACAACAGGCGGCAGCGCCGGCGATTTCAGCCAGCTGACAGATATCGTTCTGTTCCAGGATCACTACATTCAGAAATATGTTGCCGATTATCCGGATGCATGGGTACCGGTAGAAGGCGCTGATATTGACTGGTCCGATTTCGGTGAGGAAAAACTTTCCTACAGCATTATCGACGGACAGCATTACGGTGTTCCGGTAGACAACGGCACAGCAATCTTCGCATACCGTGTTGATATCCTTGAAGAGGCAGGTTATACGCTTGACGATGTGACAGACTGCACATGGGCAGACTGGATCAAGATCGGTGAGGACGTCTACAACAAGACAGGCAAGTATCTCCTCTCCATGGACGGCGACGGCAACGACCTTCCGTACATGATGCTTCAGGCTGAAGGCGCTTCCCAGTGGAAGGACGGCGAACCGTACATCACCGAGAACGAGACAATGGTCAAGATCATCGATGTTATCGTTGAGGCTATTCAGAAGAATGCTCTGTATCTGGCCAACAACTGGTCTGACTATACAGATCAGACGATCCAGGGCGACATGGTCGCCGGTGTTATGAACGGCAACTGGATCATCCCGACGATCGAGCAGGTCGAGGAGAACTCCGGTAAGTGGGAGATCACAAATATCCCGACACTGAACGGCGGCGGCGGATATGCTGCGAACGGCGGTTCTTCCCTGTACATCACAAGCAACTGTGCAAATGTTGATCTTGCGAAGGATTTCCTTGCAAAGACATTCGGCGGCTCCACAGCTACCTATGACAAGGCTCTGACAGACGGCGGCGTTATCACATGCTGCATCTCCGCAGGCCAGTCCGAGATTTATCAGGCAGGAGTTGACTACTTCAACGGCCAGCCAATCTACACTGACATTGTAGGCATGGGCGCAAATGTTCCGATCGTAGAGCAGAATGACTATCACTATGACTGCCGCCGTCTCGTTGGCGCAGCCATCATCAACATCTCCCAGGGAGGCGCTTCAACGGCAGATGCCCTGAAAGATGCGGAAGAACAGCTCAGATTCCAGATGGGACTTTAATTTAGACCGTGTAATAGCTAATTAACACTGACATAATTAAACGGGGAACCGGTTTTCCGGTTCCCTGTTCAAACGAAAGGGGGGAAAACGTCTTGAAACATAAGAGCGTAACCGCTAAGCAGGAAAGATGGGGTTGGCTGTTCCTCATGCCTGCGACAATTCTCATCTGCATCATGAGTTTCTATCCTATCATTCAGGCATTAATTACATCTTTTAAGACAGGTTCCAGTGCCAATATGAAGTGGGCACAGCCGATCGTCTACAATTACACCCGAATGTTCGCGGATAAGCTCTTTATGAGATCCGTAACAAATACATTTTTATATCTGATCATCCAGGTCCCGATCATGTTGATCTTCGCGATCCTGCTTGCTCAGCTCCTTAACAACAGGGATCTGAAATTCAGGGGGTTTTTCCGTACCTGCGTCTTCCTTCCCTGCGCTACAGCTCTGGTTTCGTACTCGCTGATATTTAAGTCTCTGTTTGCGACCCAGGGCCTCATCAATACGATCCTTCAGGCCCTGCATATTACAAGCCAGAATATCAATTTCCTCGGAACAGCCTGGACGGCTAAGATGGTCATCATTATCGCCCTGATCTGGAGATGGACAGGATATAATATGGTCTTTTACCTTGCGGGTCTTCAGGGCATTGAGTATTCAGTCTATGAGGCAGCCAAGATCGACGGTGCAAATGGCTGGAAGACTTTCTGGAACATCACTGTCCCGCTTCTCCGGCCGACAATCATCATGACATTTATCATGTCCATCAACGGCACACTGCAGCTGTTCGATGAGTCTGTCAACCTGACAGCGGGCGGCCCTGCGAATTCGACGATCACAATGTCCCACTATATTTACAATAACTCCTTCGGACAGGGTGTCGCTAACTTCGGCTACGCATCGGCCATGTCATTCTTTGTCTTCATCCTGGTTGCAATCCTTGCCGCCATTAACCTGAAAGTAGGTGATACACGTGACTGAGTATAAGAACCGTTCAATGATCCAGAGAAGGCTGATCCCTTCCTATATCTTCCTCACAATCGTATCATTCATTTCAGTCTTTCCGCTTTACTGGATGGCTACGGCCGCGACTAACAAGAGCGTTGACGTTGCCCGCGGTAAAATTGTCTTCGGCAGTTATCTGATGGAGAACTGGGCAAGGCTGAACCAGCTGCAGGATCTTGGCGGGGCCATGAAGAACTCATTTGTCTACGCTCTTGTCCAGACTGTTATTGCTCTTTTCATCTGCTCCCTCGCAGGTTTCGGTTTCGAGCTGTATCATGACAAGAAAAAGGACTTTCTGTTCGGGGTTCTCCTTATGGCCATGATGGTCCCGGGTGTCGCGACCATGATCCCGCTCTTTAAAATGATGTCAAAGCTCGGTTTCCTGAACACAGTTTGGGGCTTCATGCTTCCCGGCATTTCGACACCGTTCCTGATCATGATGTTCCGGCAGAATTCAAGGAATTTCCCGATCGACATCATGGAGGCAGCGCGTATCGACGGACTCACTGAAGTGCAGATCTTCTTCCAGATGTACCTGCCGGTCATGAAAGCAACTTACGCCGCTGCGGCTGTTATCACATTCATGAACGCATGGAACGCTTACCTGTGGCCGAGAGTCATCATGACAGACAAGAAAGCCCAGACAATGCCGATGCTCATCGCTAATCTGGCGGCAGGTTATACTATTGATTACGGTGTTCTGATGCTCGGCGTTCTTTTCTGCTCAATACCGACAATGATCATCTTCTTCGTGCTGC
>JAFRCB010000251.1 GCA_017404585.1 Lachnospiraceae bacterium | reverse complement strand
TACGGCCAGGGCCAGGGCGGTCAGGAGAGACGTCCGTACGGCCAGGGCCAGGGCGGTCAGGAAAGACGTTCGTACGGCCAGGGCCAGGGTCAGGAGAGACGCCCGTACGGCCAGGGTCAGGGTGGTCAGGACAGACGATCCTTTGGTCAGAATACAGGTCGTGACCAGGGCGGTCAGGAGAGACGTCCGTTTGGCCAGGGCCAGGGCATGGGCCGCGGCACTAGACCGGGCGGAGCTTCCCGTCCGGCGGCGAGCGCAGACGGTGCACTTGTTCACAAGACAACACGCGATTACCGCAAAGACGGCGGTAAGGATTATGATCGCAATAAGGAAGAAAGGCGCGAGAACGGAAAGCACAGCCAGTACGGCAGCTCATCTTCAAAGCCTAATCAGGGCAAGAAGCAGTTCTCCCGCATCCCGAAGGCTCTTCAGCAGAATAAGCCGAAGAATGAGGCCCCGAAGGAAAAGGAAGTCGTGACCGAGATCAAGATCCCGGAGAAGCTCACAGTCCGCGAGCTTGCTGAGGCTATGAAAATGCAGCCGGCAGCTCTCGTGAAAGATCTTTTTATGAAGGGCATGATGGTCACAGTGAATCATGAACTTCCGTTTGAAAAAGCTGCCGAGATCGCGATGGAATATGAAATCATCGCGGAGCAGGAGGAGAAGGAAGACGTCATCGGCGAACTTCTTGCGGAAGCTGAGGAGAACGAGGATGAGATGGTCGCCCGTCCGCCTGTTGTCTGTGTCATGGGTCATGTTGACCACGGCAAGACATCTCTGCTCGACGCAATCATGAATACTCATGTGACTGACCGCGAAGCCGGCGGAATCACTCAGCACATCGGTGCATATATGGTCACGGTGAACGGTCAGAAGATCACGTTCCTTGATACACCGGGCCATGAAGCTTTCACAGCCATGCGTATGCGAGGCGCGAACTCTACCGATATCGCGGTCCTCGTCGTTGCTGCCGATGACGGTGTCATGCCGCAGACAGTGGAAGCTATAAATCACGCGAAAGCAGCAAATGTAGATATTATCGTGGCAATCAACAAGATCGACAAACCCGGCGCAAATATCGACCGTGTCAAGCAGGAACTCTCCGAGTACGGCCTCCTTGCCGAAGATTGGGGCGGTGACACGATTTTCTGTCCGGTCTCGGCAAAAACACATGAAGGTATCGAGAACCTTCTCGAGATGATCCTTCTGACCGCGGAAGTCGACGAGCTGAAGGCTAATCCTAACCGCAGGGCGAGAGGACTGGTCCTTGAAGCCAAGCTTGATAAGGGACGCGGTCCGGTGGCAACGATCCTTGTGCAGAAAGGTACGCTCAAGCAGGGCGATTTCATCGCCTGCGGCAGCGCAAGCGGTAAAGTCCGTGCCATGACAGATGAAAAGGGCAGAAGACTGCATAAGGCTACTCCGTCCATGCCGGTAGAGATCATCGGTCTTTCCTCGGTCCCGGATGCCGGTGAAGTTTTAGTGGCTCTTGACAGTGATAAGGAAGCCAAGGCATTTGCTCAGACCTTCATCACAGAGGGCAAGAAGACACTTATCGAGGAGACAAAGACACAGATGTCTCTCGACGATCTCTTCAACCAGATCAAGGAAGGCAGCCTGAAGGAACTCCCGATCGTTATCAAAGCGGATGTTCAGGGTTCTGTCGAGGCAGTGAAGCAGTCGCTTCTCAAGCTTTCGAACGAAGAAGTCGTTGTCAAGGTCATCCATGGCGGCGTAGGCGCGATCACCGAGTCCGATATTGCACTCGCATCTGCATCCAACGCGATCGTCATCGGCTTCAACGTACGTCCGGACTCTACTGCCAAGGCTATGGCTGAGACACAGAAAGTCGATGTCCACCTGTACAATGTCATTTATGAAGCAATCGAGGATGTAACGAGAGCCCTGAACGGTATGCGTGCGGCAGTTTATGAGGAGAAGATCCTCGGACATGCCGAGATCCGCCAGGTATTTAAGGCTTCCGGTATCGGCAATATCGCCGGTGCTTACGTCAGAGACGGTATTTTCCAGAGGAACTGCCAGATCCGCGTATTCCGCAAGGATGAAAAGCTCTATGAAGGTTCTCTCGCATCCCTGAAGAGATTTAAGGACGACGTCAAAGAAGTGCGTGAGGGCTATGAGTGCGGTCTTGTATTCAAAGACTTCGGTGATTTCGAGGTCGAGGATACGGTCGAGGCCTACACGATGGTAGAGGTACCCAGAGAATGAAAAAGAACAGTCCAAAGAACAGACGGATCAATGAGGAAGTAGCTCACGAGCTTGCAAATATTATCCGCGAGCTCAAGGACCCAAGAATCGCGGTCATGACATCTGTCATGGATGCATATGTCGCAACTGATCTTAAGACCTGTAAAGTGTTTATAAGTGTTATGGGTGATGAGGAGCAGCAGGAAAAGACGATGGAGGGGCTTCGCAGTGCGGAGGGATACATTCGTCGCGAGCTTGCCCACGGGCTTAACCTGCGCAACACGCCCGAGCTCACGTTCGTGCTTGACCGGTCAATAGAGCGGGGTGCACGCATGTCAAAGCTCATTGATGAGGTCATGGCAGGCAGCGCGCCGGAAGAAGAAAACTATGAAGCTTGACGACGTTTTTGATAAAAGTATAAAGACCTGCGCCATTGTCGGGCATGTATCACCTGACGGTGACGCGGTCGGCGCTGCGACAGCTCTTTTTGGCTATATCAGGAAGAACTATACGTGGATCAATGCGGAACTGTATCTCGAGAGACCTAAGGAGAGCCTTATGTTCCTGCCGGGGCTTGCCGATGCTTTTTTTGACACGCCGGAAGATTCTGTCCGGGATATCTTTGTGTCCTGTGATGTGAGCTCCACAGACAGATTCGGTGTTGCAGGGAATCTGTTCCCGCTCGCAAAGAAAACTTTCTGTATTGATCACCATATAAGCAATCCGCTTTTTGCGGATATAAATGTCGTGGACGCGGATGCCAGCTCCTGCGCTGAGGTCCTTTACGGGCTCATGGATCCGGCAAAGATCGACCTCGATATCGCAACGTCGCTGTATACGGGAATAATTCATGATTCAGGCGTCTTCCAGTATAGCAACACCAGGGGAAATACGCTCAGAGTCGCCGCGGATCTTCTTGAACGGGGGGTGCCGGCCAGCCGGATCATCGATGAGTCTTTCAACCAGCGAACGATGAGACAGAGCCGGATTCTCGGTAAAGTTCTGCAGGAGAGCATGCTCTGTATGGACGGAAAAGTCATTGTCGGAAGCGTGACTCTTGGGGATATGAGTTCATTTGAGGTGACAAAGAAGGACCTCGACGGGATCGTCGCCGAACTTCGGCTCGTCAAGGGTGTTCTGGCTGCCGTATTTATTTACGAGACTGAGCCTTCGGTATTCAAGGTGTCATTAAGAAGCAACGGCGATCTGGATGTGAGCCGCGCTGCCGGCACGTTCGGAGGCGGCGGCCATGTAAAGGCGGCCGGATGTACGATAGAGGGCTCGCTTTCGAATGTTCGGGATCTGCTGCTTGATGAGCTTGCGAAATATGTCTGAGTATTGATGAGCTGGGCTTTTTGTGCTGCAGCTCATTATTTTTTTCAGCCGGAACCAGGAAGACGTACGGCTTGGCAAGAGGTAATCAATGGTACATGGTGTAATAAATGTAAAAAAAGAGAAAGGGATGACATCTTTCAGCGTGGTGGCCCGGTGCCGGAGAATTTTCGGAAAGAAAAAAATCTGTCACACCGGCACTCTGGATCCGGATGCGGAGGGCGTACTTGTCGTCTGTCTGGGCAAGGGTACAAAGCTGGTCGATATGCTGTCCCACGGAACGAAGACGTATGAGGCGGTCCTTATGCTCGGCTGTGTCACGGACACTCAGGACACATCGGGGACCGTGCTCCGGGAATACGAAGTGGATGTCAGTCCGGATGAGGCTGAGTCGGCCGTGCTTTCATTTGAAGGACCCAATATGCAGGTCCCGCCCATGTATTCGGCCCTCAAGGTGGACGGCAAGAAGCTCGTCGATCTGGCCAGAAGGGGGATCGAGGTCGAGCGTAAGGCGCGGGAGGTCACTTTCTCGGATATGGAAATACTTGAGACGGATCTTCCGAGGATCCGTTTCAGAGTGACCTGCAGCAAGGGAGCCTACATGAGGACCCTCTGTGAGGATATCGGAATGAAGCTCGGATGCGGCGGATGCATGGAGTCGCTGCTTCGTACGAGGACGGGCAGATTTGAGATCGGGGAAGCACTCACGCTGGACGAGATCAGTGAAAAAGTCAGAGACGGCGACCTTTCGTTCGTTATGCCGATCGACAGATTCTTCGATGAGTATCCCAGAGTACAGGTGCCGGAAAGCCTTGACGCCGATATTAAGAACGGCAGTCGCTTTGAGCTTCGAGGCCTTTCGGATGTCCCGAATAAAAAGGTTCGGGTGTATCTGTCTGACGGAGCATTTGCGGGAATATATAAAAAGAGCGGAAAACGATTTTCACTTGAAAAGCACTTTTACATTTTCGACACGGAGGAAGGGACCGAGCAGTGATTTTGCTGCATATGACAGCGTCTGACCGGTCTTTTGGAGATATGCTGATTATTAAAGACACAATTGATATTTCATATGATTATCCGACAGTCGTCACCCTGGGTAAGTTCGATGGAGTACACAGAGGCCATATGGAACTTGTGGACCGTGTTCTGTCTTACGAAAAGGTACATAGAGTGGATGGAATGAATCCGGTCAGCTGCGTATGCTGCTTTAAGGTGTCGCCGGTAGGTCTGCTCACAACGGAGGAGCGCAGAGAGATACTCAAAAAAATGGGGGTGCAGCTTCTTGTTGAGGTCCCGTTCGTTCCGGAACTCATTACAATGGAGCCTGAGCAGTTCGTGGCAAGGATCCTGGTGGAGGGGCTGCATGCCTGTCATGTCGTTGTGGGAGAAGATTACCGCTACGGTTATCAGAGACGGGGCGATGTACGCCTTCTCAGGAAACTCGGTGAAGACTTCGGCTTTACGGTTGAGACCGTTCCAAAAGTCAGGGACGGCGGGCAGGACATTTCCAGCACTAGGATACGTGAAGCGTTGGCGGGAGGTGATATGGAGACTGTTCGAGACCTTCTCGGATACCCGTATTTTGTTACGGGCAAAGTAATCCACGGACGTCGGCTGGGCAGGACGCTCGGCTTTCCGACGACCAATGTGATCCCGGATCTGGAGAAGATCCTTCCGCCATGCGGTGTCTATACCGTGCGCTCGGAGATCAACGGAAAGGTCTATAACGGAATAACCAATATCGGAACAAAGCCAACGGTCGACGGTCACTTTGTCGGTGTCGAGACTTTCCTGTACAAATGCAGCGAAGACCTTTACGGGGAGACGCAGAAAGTAGAGCTCCTTCATTTTCAGAGGCCGGAGATGAAGTTCCCGACGATTGAGGAGCTTAAAAAAAGGATAGAAGAGGACCGCAGGGACGGTGAAATTTTCTTTCGGAACCAAGAAAATCTTGACGCGCCCGATATGATTTGATATACTTTGAACCGCTGCATATGTCAGCATGTATTACTACACCTTCACTTGGAGAAAGGAGTCTCCGACCGTCTCTTGGTGAAAGGCAAGAATTTTTTAAGGAGGATCGCAAAATGATCACAAAGGAAACAAAAGAGCAGATTATCAAAGACTTTGGACGTACTGAAGGCGACACAGGTTCACCGGAAGTTCAGGTAGCGCTTCTGACAGCCAACATCAGATCCCTCACAGAGCATATGAAGAAGAATCCGAAGGATTTTCATTCCAACAGAGGTCTTCTGAAGATGGTCGGTCACAGACGCAGCCTTCTTGCTTATCTCAGAAAGAAGGACATTAACCGTTATCGTACACTGATCGAGAGACTCGGACTCAGAAAGTAATGCATTTATACGGGGGCAGGGAAACCTGCCCCTGCTTTGTGTGTAAGAGCGGGCCCGGCTCAACTGACCTGTCCGACAAAGGATGTAAGGAGCACACAAAGAGTACGAGGGCAGCACAATTATGCGGTCCATGACCGCGATATTTTTAGGCCAATCGGCCAGAAGGAGAAGAATGGGAGATTATAAAAGTTATTCAATGGAACTCGGAGGCAGAACACTGACGATCGATATCGGACGTGTCGGCAAACAGGCAAACGGATGCTGCTTCATGCATTACGGTGACACAGTCGTGCTGTCCACAGCTACGGCTTCTAAAGCACCGCGCGACGGCATCGATTTCTTCCCGTTGTCTGTAGAATTTGAAGAGAAGATGTATGCAGTAGGCAAGATTCCGGGCGGATTCAACAAGCGCGAAGGCAAGGCCAGCACACATGCGGTGCTGACAAGCCGTGTAATCGACAGACCGATGCGCCCGCTGTTCCCGAAGGACTACCGCAACGACGTAACACTTAACAACCTTGTAATGTCAGTCGACCCGGAGTGTGATCCGGAAGTTGTCGCCATGCTTGGTTCCGCTCTCGCGACCAGCATCTCCGACATTCCGTTCGACGGTCCGTGCGCTATGACTCAGCTGGGCCTCATTGACGGAAAATTCGTAGTCAATCCCGGCTATGAGCTCAAACAGAAATCCGATCTGGCGCTCACTGTCGCATCCACAAGAGAAAAAGTCATCATGATCGAGGCGGGAGCAAATGAACTCTCCGATGAAAAGATGATTGAAGCCATCTACAAATGCGATGAAGTGAACAAAGAGATCATCAAGTTCTTTGACACGATCATCGCCGAGTGCGGCAAAGAAAAGCATGAGTATGTTCACTATGAGATTCCGCAGGAACTCTACGATGCCCTCTATGAGATCTGCCCGCCCGAAAAGATGGAAGAGGCGGTTTTCACGGATGACAAGATGGTCCGCGATAAGAACATCTCTGAGATCCGCGACGCATTTGCCGAAAAGTATGCTGAGAATGAAGAGTGGATGACACTCATCGGTGATGCTCTGTATCAGTATCAGAAGAAGACGGTCAGAAAGATGATCCTTCGCGACCATAAGAGACCGGACGGCCGTGATATGAAGCAGATCCGACCGCTGGCAGCAGAGATCGATCTCATCCCGAGAGCTCACGGCTCGGCAATGTTCACACGCGGCCAGACACAGATCTGTGACTGCGTCACGCTTGCTCCGCTGTCTGATGCTCAGCGCATCGAAGGTCTTGATCCCTACATCACAGAAGCCAGATATATGCATCAGTATAACTTCCCGTCATACTCTGTCGGTGAGACGAAGCCGTCAAGAGGTCCGGGACGCCGCGAGATCGGTCACGGCGCACTGGCGGAGAAAGCCCTTGTTCCGGTGCTTCCGTCCAAGGAAGAGTTCCCGTATGCTATCCGTGCCGTCTCCGAGACATTTGAGTCCAACGGCTCTACATCTCAGGCTTCGATCTGCGCTTCCTCCATGGCGCTCATGGCAGCAGGCGTGCCGATCAAAAAGTCAGTCGCGGGTATCTCCTGCGGTCTTGTCACAGGTGAGACAGACGACGATTATATCGTTCTGACAGACATTCAGGGCCTTGAGGACTTCTTCGGCGATATGGATTTCAAGGTCGCCGGAACACATGACGGAATCACTGCAATCCAGATGGACATCAAGATCCATGGCCTTACACGCCAGATTGTCGAGGAGGCAATCAGGAACACGCATGAAGCCCGCGAGTACATTCTGACAGAGGTCATGGAGCCGGTCATCGCCGCTCCGAGAGCCGAAGTCTCCAAGTGGGCTCCGAAGATCGTCCAGATCAAGATCAATCCGGAGAAGATCGGTGATGTTGTCGGCCAGAAGGGCAAGAATATCAACGCCATTATCGCCGCTTATGATGTACAGATCGACATCGATGACGATGGCTCCGTATCTGTATGCGGTACTGATCAGGTCAAGATGGATCAGGCAATCGAGACGATCCGCATCATCACGACGGACTTCGAGAAGGGCATGATCCTCACAGGCAAGGTCGTCTCCATAAAGGAGTTCGGCGCTTTCCTTGAGTTCGCTCCGGGCAAGGAGGCTATGGTCCATATTTCCAAGATCGCGAACGCCCGCATTAACCGTGTCGAGGATGTTCTTCAGATCGGTGACGTTGTACGCGCTATCTGCCTCGGCAAGGACAAGATGGGACGCATCAGCTTCTCGATCAAGGACTGCCCGAAGGACGCGGCTATCGGCAAAGTCGTCGCTTCTGCGGACCCCGAATAAAATAATAACTGAGTATGGCTGTCGTTCATCGGATAGGCTCCGGTGGACGGCAGTTTTCAATCTTCAACACAGGATTCTCGTGACGTAAGTCTATGAGGAATGTGCAAAACAAACTCGTCTTCAACATGGGTTTAAAGCCCTGTGTTGAAGATTGAGCCTCCGGCGGATCGCAGAGCTGCGCGAAGGAAGACGCACAGAGTGCGTCGCGCAGCTCGCGCGCGATCAGAGATCGCGATTTAATATGCGAGGGATGTATGGAAAGAATTGCGGAATTTCAGAAAGTGAGCTTTGAACAGTTCGCGAAGGCTATGAAGGACACTTTCGGTGAGAGCGGGGAGCTCGAAAGAGTGTATGCTGAGATAGCTCTGCCGCGCAGGGCAACATCAGGCAGCGCCGGGTACGACTTTTACTCAACGGTGACTGTGAGCCTGGCTCCCGGAGAGACAGTTATGATCCCGACGGGGATACGGGCCAGGATAGACATGGGCTGGGCGCTCCTGCTTTTTCCGAGGAGCGGGCTCGGATTTCGTTACAGACTGCAGCTCAATAACACTGTCGGCGTGATCGACAGCGACTACTATGGCAGCGACAATGAAGGGCATATATTTATTAAGATGACTAATGATTCCAACGAGGGAAAGACCTGCGTCATTGAGCGAGGGGCAGCGTTCGCCCAGGGAATCTTTATGCCGTTCGGGATCACTGAGGACGATGACGCGTCTATGATCCGGAACGGAGGATTCGGGAGCACGTCCCGATAAGATAAAAGGGCTGCCGACTAGCGGCAGCCCTTTATATTGCGGGAGATTTATCTTCCCCGGTCAGTCTTCTTCATCTTCTTCATAAAATTCCGCTTCATCGAGCAGCTCGTCGAGCGCGTCCGCTGCGGCGTCGTACTCGTCATCATCATCGATATTCACGAGTTCGGGGGCTTCATCATCGCCGTGATCGATAAAACGATAGATCAGGATACTGTCTTCCTCTTCATCATCCTGTGCCAGAAGCGCGATATACTCGCGGTCATTGGCGGTGAATATAGCAATGATATCACACTCGAGCTCTGAGTCGTCATCCATTGTCAGAATGACCGTACCAAGATCTTCATCTTCCGGGATTACGTAATCATCATTAAAAGCCATTCGATATGACCTCCTTTTTATTATTATAAAGAGAATAGCAGATTGAGACTTAAAAAGCAATGGTCATTGATGGGCCTTTAAGGTATAATATAGCTTGGAATTTTGGTGTCAATCCACAAATTGAGGATGATTTTATGGTCATAAAGTATAAAGTATCCGCCGGCAATCCGCTTATGCCGGGGACATATGAGACTGCGAAGGGTCTGAATTTCGCGGTCAGAATACCGGACGATCTTCCGGCATCGCTTGTGCTGGCGGCGGAGGACGGCAGTGCGGCACAGGTGATCGACCTGCCGGTGTCTATGCGGTGCGGCGAGGTTGCCTCGGTGACTCTTTCAGGCCGCCACACTTCTCCGATCGCATATTATTATATTATTGACGGGGTGCGCACGGTCGACCCGTGTGCCAGAAGAATTGTCGGTGACGTGTGCTATACGGACCCCGAAAGGTTTAACTGGGGCAATGATACATCTCCCGAAATACCGCTTTCGGATATGATTATTTACAAGCTCCACGTCAGGGGCTTTACAAAAGGTCAGGGATCGGGAGTACTCGCTAAAGGAACATTCAGAGGCATCACGCAGAAAATACCGTATCTTAAGGGGCTGGGGATCAATGCGGTCGAGCTCATGCCCGTTTATGAGTGGAGCGATGAGCTGAAAGGCAGAGTCAGAGCCGGGAAGAACGCGGAGGAACTGCCGAAAAAGAATTACTGGGGCTACGCGGAAAATAACTGCTACTTTGCCCCAAAACAGCTCTTCTCATCGAAGGAGGATTCCGTCACTGAGTTCAAAATGATGGTAAAGGCCCTGCACACGGCGGGAATAGAGGTCATCCTTGAAATGTATTTCCCGGGAGACGCTGATCGGCTGACAGCCATCCGTGCACTGCATTTCTGGAAAACGGTCTACCATGTGGACGGTTTCCACGTGATCGGCGCGGGGGTACCGAAGGAAGCCCTTGCCCTGGATCCCCTGCTTGCCCGCACAAAGCTTTTCTTTGACTGGATCGATACAGGCCGTATCTACCGGGGGAAGAGTCCTAAAACACGCCATATTGCGATCTGCAACGGATATTATCAATCTGAGGCACGCAGGTTCCTTAAAGGGGACGCGGGCGTTTCGGAAGCATTCCGCATGACGCAGAGGGCTAACCCGGCGACCCATGCGATTGTTCATTATGCTGCAAATGTAGACGGATTCACACTTGCGGATGCCGTCAGTTATAATACACGCCACAATGAGGCCAACGGCGAGAACGGCGCGGACGGTACATCCGACAATAACAGCTGGAACTGCGGGGTCGAGGGGAGGACAAGAAAGCGGCCTGTCATTGAGCTTCGCGAGAAACAGATAAAGAACGCATTCGCCTATGTCCTTTTATCGCAGGGTGTGCCGCTCATATATGCCGGCGATGAATTCTGCAATACAC
>JAFRCB010000250.1 GCA_017404585.1 Lachnospiraceae bacterium | reverse complement strand
CCGGTGTATTGCCCGCGCCAACGCCGAGGGCCGGCTTGCCGGATGAGTATGCCGCGCGCACCATGCCCGGGCCGCCGGTTGCGAGGATGCAGTCGGAATCCTTCATGACGGTCTGTGTGAGGGCGAGTGACGGGACATCGATCCAGCTGATGATGCCTTCCGGAGCGCCTGCCGCTACCGCTGCGTCAAGGACGGTCTTCGCTGCCGCGATCGTGCTGTTCTTTGCGCGCGGATGCGGGGAAATGATGATGGCGTTGCGGGTCTTTAAGCAGATGAGGGTCTTGAAGATCGCTGTTGATGTCGGATTTGTTGTAGGGATGACAGCCGCGATAAGGCCGATCGGCTCGGCGATCTTCTTGATGCCGTAGACCGGATCCTCCTCGATAACGCCGCATGTCTTAGTGTTGCGGAAAGCATTGTAGATGTACTCAGCCGCATAATGGTTCTTGATGACCTTGTCCTCGACGAGACCCATGCCGGTCTCCTCCGCGGCCATCTTGGTAAGCGGGATCCTTGCCTTGTCAGCTGCTGTTGCGGCAGCCGTGAAGATCTTGTCGACCTGCTCCTGTGGGTAGGTCGCGAAGACAGCCTGTGCCTTGCGCATTTCCGCCATACGCGCCTCGAGCGCTTCGACGGAATCAACAATACCGGTTACCTTTGTTTTTTCTTCCATTTAGATACCTCCATGGAAATGGTGCGGGTCATTAGATACATTATTCAGACCTCATTTGCGAGACCTGACGTATAATTTATGTCAGCTTCAGCAGACATAAATTCATCAGATTTCAAAGAAATCTGCGTAAGCCTTCAGTGCATCCTCCGTCTCATGGGCGAGTACACGTGTGGCAAGGACTTTACCGAGCTGGACACCTTCCTGGTCAAAGCTGTTGATATTCCAGATAAAGCCCTGGAACATGATCTTGGTCTCATAGTGGGCCAGAAGAACGCCCAGAGATTCCGGTGTGAGCTGTCTGCCGAAAATGAGGCTGGAAGGACGTCCGCCCGCAAATGCCTTATTGGGATCCTCATCCTCTTTGCCGCAGGCAAATGCCATGATCTGAGCGACTGCATTTGCACAAAGCTTTGCCTGACTGGTGCTTCCCTTAATCTCCTGATCCATACCGCACTGGTTCTCCTTATAGCCGATGAACTGCATCGGAACGATTGTTTTGCCCTGATGCAGGAGCTGGTAGAAGGAATGCTGGCCGTTCGTTCCGGGTTCGCCGAAAATGATAGGCCCGGTCACATAATTCACCGGCTCGCCGTAACGGTTGACGGATTTTCCGTTGGATTCCATATCAAGCTGCTGCAGATGTGCCGGGAAACGGTTAAGAGCCTGTGAATACGGGAGGACAGCGGTGGATTCATATCCGAGTACATTGCGCTCATAGACTCCGATCAGAGCGTCGAGCAGCGCGGAATTCTGCATAATGTCAGGGTTGGCCGCAGTCTTGTCGCCTTCGTGGGCGCCCTGCATAAGGCGGGCAAAGATTTCCGGTCCGAATGCGAGGGAAAGGATAACGCCGCCCACACAGGAAGAGGAAGAATAGCGACCGCCGATGTAATTATCCATGAAGAACGCTTCAAGGTAATCCGGGCTGGATGCCATGGGCGAAGTCGCGCTTGTGACAGCGAGCATATGCTTCGACGGATCCACGCCTGCTTCTTTGAGCGCGTTGCGTACAAATGTCTCGTTGGTCAGTGTCTCAAGTGTCGTTCCGGATTTGGTAACAACGATGAAAAGAGTATGCGGGATATCAACGCTCATAAGGACTGCCGCTGCATCATCAGGATCGACGTTGCTGATAAAACGGGCCTGCATTTTGAGCGTCTTATTCTGCTTTGCCCAGTTCTCGAGCGCAAGATACAGGGCGCGGGGACCGAGGTCGCTTCCGCCGATACCGATCTGGACGACGGTCGTGAACTTTTCTCCGTTACCATTGACAATCTCGCCGGCATGTACTTTTCTTGCAAATGCATCTGCTTTCGCCTGCTGAGCCATATAAAACTCACGCTTATTTACACCGTCTGCAAATACATCCTTTCCGAGCTGCCCGCGGCAGAGCTGATGCAGAACGAGGCGCTTCTCGCCGGTATTAATGATATCGCCGTTATACATGGCTTCATATTTTTCAACCAGCCGGTGTTCATCCGCAAGTTCCCTGAGGACCGAGAGGACCTCATCATCGACTGCCTTGGCAGCAAAATTGTACGTGAATCCTTCCGGCATCGGGACATTGTACGCGGCGACACGCTCTGCCCCGCTTTTACCTGCCATGACTGCAGCAAGGTCAACCTTACCTTTCAGTGCCATGAAGCTGTCATAAACAGCAAGTGTATCAAGATTTTTCCATGAAATCATAAGATACTTCTCCTTTCTGGATAGTGTTTATAAGTTGACCAAATAGTATAAAAAATGCGTATCTCTTTTAAGACAGATATTTCCGCAGGCATTGAAAAGCATTTGTTCAGTATTTTTCCGGCAGACGGAAATTGACTGTTTTAACCGGAATCGTTCCGCACGCGTTTCCACCGCACGGAAAAAAAGTGTATTAAGTTGCAACGGTATCCATTTATAATGTAAATGGATGATTAATACCCACCAAGTTTAAGGGGGATACAAGTGAGTACGATATCAACAGACAATAGGGCCGCGAGCATTCTTCGCCTCCTGGGAACCAGATCCGGCATGATTGTTGCCGAACTGGCCGGACAGCTTTCTG
>JAFRCB010000249.1 GCA_017404585.1 Lachnospiraceae bacterium | reverse complement strand
TCCACCTCCGGGTGAGCTATGGCGCACTCGCGGTAAACAAGGTTCAGATCAATATTCAGGAAATGCTGCACGCAGCTCGTATAAAGCAGCACGCAAGTCGGCTTCTTCGGCATCTCATCCAGAATACCGGAGACACCCTCGATGATCATGTCCTCAAGATCGCCCCGCAGGATGTGGTCGTCCGTGAACTCGAGCATGGAGAACCGATCCATAGCCCCCATCTCCTCCGCCGACAGGACAACGCCGCGAAGGCAGCAGCTCGGACAGACGAAGATCTGGTGGCTGCCCGGGATGAGCATCGACGTGTGTGCTATCGTCCAGGTCCCGCGAGCGGGCGAGGAATAGAGCAGGCCTTCCCTGAAAGGGACAGGAAATGCCGCGTCACCCGCGCGCACAGATATTTCATTGTCATTCAAATGACGTATATCGTACATAAATCACACTTTCTCAAAGCCGGCGTGGTCGCCACGGCTCGTCACCACCTTATAACCGATGCTCTCCATCCTTCTCTCCATACAGTGTCTGCACTCTGCAGCCTCGTCGCCGGTGCATATCTTTCCGTCGTACAGCAGATAATCCTTCCTGACGGAGGTGGGGGAGAGATTTGGCATGATGACATTTGCACCTGCCAGAACGCCCATCTCACGACCGCGCGGATGGATCGTTCCGAGCGCTGTCGTAGCCGGGAGAAGAACCTCCGGGAACATGATGCGGAGTACAGCCAGGAAGTACAGCGTGTCCTCGAGGGTGCCCGCCGCCTCATCGCGGAACGGGGTCTCATGGTGCGGTATAAAGGGGCCGATGCCGATCATGTGGGGCTGAAGTTCCATTAGATACTCGAGGTCATCCGTATAGCACTCGTCGGTCTGACCGGGCGATCCAACCATAAAACCGGCACCGATCTGAAATCCAATATCACGCAGGTCCCGAAGACACCGCAGTCGGTTCTCCATCGAGTGCTCGGAGGGGTGAAGGCGGCGGTAGTGGGCTGCATTTGCAGTCTCATGCCGGAGCAGATAGCGGTCCGCGCCGGCATCGAAGTATTCCTGATAGCTCTCCCGGGATTTCTCCCCGATCGAGAGCGTGACCGCGCAGTCCGGGTGCCGCTCCTTGATACCTCTCACGATGCTGCAAATGTCATCATCCGAATACGACAAATCCTCCCCGCCCTGAAGCACGATCGTGCGGAAATTCAGCTGATAGCCCTTGTCCGCGCAGTCAAGGATCTGCTCCAGGGACAGACGGTAGCGATTGACGGTTCTGTTGTCGCGGCGGAGACCGCAGTAATAGCAGTTGTTCCTGCAGTAATTGGTGAACTCGATAAGACCCCGCAGGTAAATATCATGTCCGTAGACACCGACTGCCCTCTCGCGGGCGAGGCTGTACATCCACTCCCGGACTTCCCCGGTAACTGAATGCCTTGCGGATACCAGATGCAGAAGTTCTTCCCGGTCCGGTTTCTCACCGTCTTTTATTTTCAATATTATCGATCTTAATTTCTCCATCGTCTCAGCTCCGCTTTGCGTAAACAGCTTTCGCGCTGACTCCCGGAAGCCTTCCCAGCCTGCCGGTCAGCGTGTTGATCTTGTCCATCGGGGCATCGATTGCAATACTGATGAGATACAGATTCTCATCCCGGTAGGGAATGCCCATGCGCCCGATAATGTTCTCATTGTACTCATGCAGGATGGAGTTCATCCGTGCAACGGATTCCGTATCTTCAATAATAATGCTGAGCATCGCGATTCTCTCTTCCATCTCCGCCTCCCATACAAAAATACCGCACCAACCGGTAATACACTTATAGCATCCTTCTGCAATAAGCTTATTACCGCTTGATGCGGCAGCAAAATCGCTCAGTAGACAGACCGGCAGAGCCAGTCTCGCTTCCTATATAATTCGGCTTACGCATCAAGCATATCTTTCTGCGTCAGAATTTCAAAAATCTCACAGACAAGAAATCTCATCCGCAAGATGTAGTCTCAATAAAGAGATTGTACCATTATGCGCTCGCTTTGCATACGCTAACATAGCGGTGTTCCTGGATTTCGTTTCCGGCGGCAGGGTGGGCAGGCTGGTCCCGAATTTCGCTTCCGGCGGCAGGGTATCCATCTTCGTGAGAAAAACATTGCTGGTCCGACCGAGAGATCGCGTAGAGGCGGCTTGACGCCTTTGCGCAAGCTCGCAGGGAAGGACCTGCGTTTTTCGATGAAGATGATACCCTGCTGTAGGTCCCTTGGCTTCGTTACAGCCTGCCTGCCCTGCTGTCGGGCTCTGAAAGTCCGTTCAGCCTGCCCGAACTTATACGGCAGAAATAAACTATAGAATTGCAATTTTCAAAAAACATAGTACAATAGGGATACACTCCGCCGTCATTTCGACAGCACAGTGCAGACATTCACGCTACATACATAAAATCGAATTAAAGGAGATTAAAATGAAGAGATATAAAAAAGTTATCGCATTGACACTGAGCGCAGCCATGCTCGCAGGCTGCGGTTTTACAGACCGCCGCTCGGAAGAGGCTGAGAGCACACCTTCTTATATTGATACAACGACTCCTACACCCACTCCGCCGGAATCTGTCGCGGAATCCGTCACCGTCCCGGCCGATAAAGTAGGTCTTGCGGACTCATCTATCCCGGATTCTTCCGTAGCGGCTGCAGTCGAGCCGACGATCGAGCCGACAGTGGTCCCGCAGGAGCCGCTCATCGAGGACAAAATGCTTGATCCGAACTATGAATTTGCAGGTGAATCCCAGGTCCACACAGACCCGGCTAAACTTTACACGAACAGGTATGCAAATGCCAACGACATCACCGTCTGCGTCAACGCCGGCCATGGCACAAGCGGCGGTGACAATTACCGCACATACTGCCATCCGGACCACACAGCCAAGGTTACCGGCGGCAGCACAGCCGAGGGAGCAATCAAGGCAACCGCAATCGCGTCCGGCATGGAGTTCGCCGACGGCACACCTGAGCGCGCCGTCACACTGGCAGAAGCCCTGCTCGTCCGCGATGAGCTTCTCCGCCGCGGCTATAACGTCCTGATGATCCGCGAGACTGAGGACGTCCAACTGGACAACATCGCCCGCACGGTCCTTGCCAACAACCTGGCCGACTGCCACATCGCGATCCACTGGGATTCCACCGACTGGGATAAAGGCGCATATTACATGTCCGTCCCGCAGTATGAAAGCTATCTCTCCATGTATCCGGTCAGTGAGACATGGCAGAAGAGCAACGCCCTCGGCGACAAGCTCATCGAAGGTCTTCAGGCAAACAATGTAAAGATCTTTGAGAGCGGCTCCATGGAAATGGATCTCACACAGACATCTTACTCCAAGGTGCCCAGTATTGACATCGAGCTCGGCGACAAGACTTCCGATCACTCTGACGAAGCTCTTGCTGTGCTGTCCAAGGGTCTCTGTGACGGCATTGACCTCTATTTTGCGGCAAACCCTAAAAATCCTCAGCAGGCTGTCCCTGCTGAGGCGGAATCATCTGCCGCAGGCGACCAGTCTACCGAGGCAGTTCCCGCAGAAGAGACAAACGCAAACTAACCAGACTAGACGTGACCCGTCCGGCAGCAAGCTGCTACCCACCACCACAATGAACCAGGGAGGTTCCTATGTCCGAGACAAAACTCGAAAAAGCACGAGCCTACGAAGAGGCCGCGGGCAGCACAGTTCCCGCAGATCTTCGCCCCCGTTATCACCTGTCCTCCCGCTGCGGCTGGATGAACGATCCTAACGGATTCTCCTTCTACGGCGGCAAGTACCACATGTTCTACCAGTATTATCCTTATGAGAACAAATGGGGGCCTATGCACTGGGCTCACGCTGCAAGTGCCGATCTTCTCCATTGGGAATATCTGCCCGCCATTCTGGCTCCGGAAGAATTCTATGACAGCTTCGGCTGTTTCTCCGGCAGCTGTGAGACTCTGCCCGACGGCCGCCATTTTGCCCTTTATACAGGTGTTGCAAATGATCCGTCAGACTTCGGTCCGGCCGGTCTCCAGACCCAGAATATAGCTGTCGGAGACGGTGTAAATTATGTAAAATATGAGGGGAACCCCGTCATCACGCCGGCCATGCTTCCTGAAGGCTCAAGCTTTATTGATTTCCGCGATCCGAAGGTCTGGAAATGTAAAGACGGCTCCATGAGATGTGTCATCGCAGCCATGGACAAGAACGGTTACGGTATGATTGTTCTGTTCTCAAGCGAGGATGGATTCAAATGGAAGTTTGAAGATGTACTCGCTCACGATCCGGAACCCGCCATGTGGGAGTGCCCGGACATGTTCGAGCTTGACGGAACCGGCCTTTTCCTTACCAGCCAGCTGCGGGTCTTTCTGCAGGGAAGCGTCCGGGAAAAGGACTGCCGTACGATGTACTTCGTCGGCGAGACCGGCGATGAGATGTCATATTTCAAGTTCGATGAGACAAGTGCCCGCCCGATCGACCTTGGTCTTGATTTCTACGCTCCGCAGACGATGGTCACACCGGACGGCCGCAGGATCATGATCGGTTGGATGCAGAACTGGGAGTCTCTCGGGAACCGTCTGCCGGGTCTTCCCTGGTACGGCCAGATGACAGCCCCGCGTGAGATTCACGTGCGGGACGGTAACCTTATTCAGAATCCGGCCAGAGAGCTCCTCGCCCTCCGCGGAGAGAAAACGGAACACCGCGATGTGGAGATTTCCGGAAAAGCAAAGCTCGAAGGTCTTGACGGAAGGTTTGCTGACATCGAGCTCACACTGCGTGAGATTCCGGGCAAAAATCTTGACCGCTTCCGCATGAACCTGCTCGACGACGGCAAAAATCGCGTATCTGTCATCTTCACTCCCTCAGAGAATAAGATGGTAGTGGAGCGCGTCTTCCCGGAGTTTGGCAAGACGAAGATAACACAGAGAAAAGGTACTGTTGCAATGAAGGACGGAAAGCTTGATCTGCGTATCCTGCTCGACCGCTTCAGCGCTGAGGTATTTGCAAATAACGGCGAGGCTGTCTTCACGACATGTATGTACACCGAGAGCGGTGACGGTGTGTCCTTCAAGGTTGATGGAAGCTGCTGCGTCGACGTGGTCAAATATGATATGAAATAACTGCTCCCTCTGCGGGAGTATAAGAAGGGGCTGTCGCACTAGACGGTGTCACCACTATATATGGCAGATATTTGCAAATAACATCTGCCATATATAGCGGCGACGCATCTTAATGCGACAGCCCCCTCGTTTTCGTTTTAATCTCTGACACAGGCGAGACAGCCTTATTCAAACATAGAAATTCCGGTCATATAGATCCGCGTCAGCACGAACGCCACCGCCTCCGGCGCATCCGCGCAGTCCTCCGACGCCCACTTGTGCAAAATACCCACCAGCCCGCCGATGGCGTAGGCCTGAATATAGGAGCTGACCTGCTGCTCCGCCGGGGTTGATGCCTGACGGCTCAGCATACTCTCCACATAGCCGTGGAACCTGATGAGCGCTTTCTCAATGAAACGCACTGTCGTGAGCTTCCGGAACCTGCGGATCAGATAATTGCTGCTCCTGACATACCGACACAGGGTGGAAAAAAACTTTCGTGTGAACTGTATGCCGTTCTTTCCCATGTCGCCGTATTCGCTCAGAATATCAAATATCCTGTCCAGTATCCGATCCTCATACGTCTCAATTAGAGTTGGCATATCGGCAAAGTGGTTGTAAAACGTGCTCCTAGTCACACCGGCCCGTTTTGCGACCTCCATCGCCGTGATCTTCTCGGGCTCTTTCTTCCCGCACAAGATTTCAAATGCCGTCATCAGATCCTCATCTGTCTGCGCCCGCATAAAATCATCCTCCTGTCTGTCAAGAAATGTCGGACGCAGTTTAGAACGGCTGTGCATATTTTAGAATCCGTCGATTACATCCGTCCCCACTTCTGTATTACAAACGTGTTTATGATTCTACCATGCCTGTGCGGATTTGTAAAATTCGAACTGCGAATGAGGCCTTAATGCAGGAGCTCAAATGCAGTCTCGCTTGATTTTCCTTGTCGTCGTCTTCGGGAAAGGTTCGTCTCTCATCACGACGTCAATGATACGCCTGTAAGCCGGCTGCTGCTTATTATATTTGTCCACTTCCTTCCGAATCTTTTTCCTGATGACTTCCGGACTCATCTTTTTCGTCTCGGTCTCATCCGGGTAAACGTGGGCAATCAGCCCCTGGGGCTGACCCATCACAACGACTTCACCGATGAACGGTATTTTATACAGGTCGTTTTCGAGTTCTTCCGGAGATACATTTTCACCATTTGCAAGAATAATAAGATTCTTCTTGCG
>JAFRCB010000248.1 GCA_017404585.1 Lachnospiraceae bacterium | reverse complement strand
GGCGTCTTTGGCTTTTCCCACTCTGACGAGACCGAACAGGGTCACGATCAGAACTCTGGCTGCATTTGCAATGAGCACCGCAAGGGAAAAGCTCCTGATACTGCCGCGGGTCATAACGTAAATCAGCGCGCAAATGACGGCAAGATGCAGTATCTGCAAAATCATCTGCCACTTTTCTTCAGTGAATGTCAGAACAATAATGAATAAATAAGCGGAGAGAAGTCCGAGGATCTGGCTCAGATTGACAATATGAATGATTCCCCTCACACCTTCATAAAGATTGGAATAGAATAATTTCAAAAAAATCGGCGTCGCGATCTCAGCGGCTGCAAAGAAAGCGGCAGCGACCGCAAATCCCGCCCCGACGAGCTTCAGATATTCTCCCTTTTTCATGCGCTCTTTCCGCTTCGTCAGATAAGAGATCATGATCGTGTTGACGGGAGCTACCACGAGAAGCATCGTCTTTCCGATAAGGGAGACAACGTAATACTGAGTTACGGCCAGGTCATCGATCAGAAAGCGAAGGGCAAGTCGGTCTATGTTGAGCGTAAGGTTGGTCACGACATAGGAGAGAATCAGAAAGCTGCCTCTCCTCATGGCAACGTCGAAATACCCGCTTCTCGCAAAGAAATTCTTAAAGAGCGATCCGGTCAGGGCAAGATATATAAGGCACGCAGCCTCTCCTGTCATAAAGATCAGGAACCAGACACCTGTCAGGAAATACAGTCCGAAGCCCAGAATATAACCGGCAGTCAGGACCGTGTAGTAAACAAAGTATCTTCTGTAATTCAGATTCAGCCTGTACTCAACATCCCCGTAGTAACGGAAGACCATAAGAAACAGCAGGACAAATGTGAGCAGTATGTTGACAAGTCCGCTTGTATAATTCCAACCGATCACAAGGGCAGCCGCCGATCCTAATACGCTGTATAATATGAGGAGAATGTCGTAATCCCCGTTGGAGACATCATAGTCTCTGCGTACGACCAGGCGGCTCGTGTTCAGAGCCTGACCGATGGATGGACAGACTATGGCAAGTATGCCCATGATAAAGAGCAGATTCCCCAGCTCACTGCTTCCCATATGGCGGTTGAGCAGCGGATACACAAGGACCTGCAGCACCCCGTTCATGAGAAGCGCGCCGCCCATAGTATAAGCTGTATTTTGCAGTATTTTCGTGTTTTTTTGTGCCACAGACGTTTCCTTACTTATACTTTTCACAGAGGTTCATGATATACTTGCGCTTGCCCGAATTAAGCACCGGTATCTCATCGACGTATTCGATCGTAAAGACTGCGTCATCGCCGAAATAGTGTCCGATCCTGCGCATAATATCCGCCTCGTCGATTTTTTCCTTATCCGCGTTGAGGCGGACAGTGTAGTTCTTCACGTCAGTCTGTATGAACTGGAACTGGCGCACGCCCTCCACATCCCACAGATTGTTCGTGATGACGAACGGTGTCAGCGCACCGCCCTTCGTGTCATAAATTATATCACTTCGGCGGCCGTAGAGTTCTTTCAGCACAAGACGGTACCTCGTGCCGTAATCCGTGAGCTCATAGGAAGCCAGATCACCGTTGTCATAGCGGAGCATCGGCATTGCACGGTTGTTGAGATCCGTAATGACGATCCGCCCAAGTTCACCCGGTGCTGCCGGTTCATCACTGTCAAGTTTCAGGATCTCGTAGTAATAATTGGCGGTGTCAATATAATAGCTGTCACCGTCCCGCGGCTGAATGCCCATAATACCGTTCTCTTCATTGCTGTACCAGGACTGTACCGGACAGTCAAACAGCTCCGCGAGCCGTTCCCTGATGCCGGCGGGCATGGCTTCCGAAATCGGAATAATCGAACGCACGGTCATGCGGGATACATCATATCCGGTCCTGTCAATGAACTTGCATATCTCGGAGAGAGCAGACGCATAGCCGACAATCACTTTCACATGCTTTGAAGTCCACTCATCCAGCATTTTGCGGATCGCGTCATCCGACAGATCGGCGCTCTCCGCCATGATCATGTTTTCTGCATAAAGCCTGAGTGCGCTCTTCCTCACATTGTTGACCCAGACCCGGATAAAGGCCATGCGCATGCCGATATAGTAGCCGGCCATTGCTCCGAAAAAAATGCCGTCCGCGGTATCTTTGGCAATCTTGTCCGGATCCTGGACGACCTGCAGAGGTGTGCCGGTCGATCCGCTCGTGCACATGATCCTGCAGCCTTTTTTATCAGAAAAATCAGAAGAGAGGAAAGCGTCATAGCCGGCTCTGTATGTGTCCTTATTGACGATCGGCAGGTCGGTGAGCGAAACATTCTCATCAAAGCGGCTGTAGAATTCCGTAGTGCGCACCGCATGGGAAATGATCTTCCTGAGCTTTTTCTCCGTTACCCGCCTGGAAGTTCCCCGCCTGTAGGCGTCTCTTATCTCGTCGTAAGACTTGCGGACTTTGCCGCCGCGAAGTCTGTCCAGGACCCAGAATCCCATCCAGCGGGCTCTCTCATCAATGATCATTTCGATACCTCCTAAAGTGTGCGAAGATCAGCGAAAAACTCGTCAATTTCCTCACTGCATACATCCATTGCCGACTGACCTGCGTCAGTCCTTTTTGTCCACTCCACCGTCTTCTCAATAGCCTTTCTGACGTTCCACACGTTTCTCCAGCCGTAGACTGACCGCAGAAGAGAACAGTCAAGCTTCAGGAAATTGGCCTCGTGAGGTCCTGTCACAGCTCCGCTCTCCCAGGATGCGGAGGGACCGTATGCTTCACAGAACATATCGACAAGATGTCCCGTCGTCACGCAGTCACTGTCCTCCGGTCCGACATTATAGGACCCCGCCAGTTTCGGATCCTCATACTGGCCCTTGGCTATCATAAGATAGGCATAGAGCGGCTCCAGAACATGCTGATACGGTCTTGTCGAATACGGATTTCTGACAAAAATCTTTTTTCCTGCTCTGACATCGCGCACACAGTCGGGAATGATCCGGTCTGCGGCATAATCGCCTCCTCCGATCACATTTCCTGCCCGCGCCGTAGAGATCATGACACGGCCGTCGCTAAGAAGAGATCTGGCATAGCTGTGGGTGACAAGCTCGCTGCAGGACTTGCTGTTCGAATACGGCTCAAAGCCGTCCAACGGGTCATTTTCCCGATAGCCCCAGCACCATTCATTATTTCGGTAGACCTTATCTGTCGTCACATTAAGAAATGATCGGACCGAAGGTGTCTGTCTGACACCTTCAAGGATATTTACGGTCCCCATAACGTTAGTCGAATATGTCGTCACCGGATCCTTGTACGATTCGAGCACGATCGGCTGGGCCGCGAGGTGAAGTACGATCTCGGGAGAAGTCTCCTTCATAGTCCTTACGAGATGGTCAAGATCCCGGACATCCCCGATCACGTGGTTGATTTTGTCGCAAAGTCCCGCCTGCTTAAACAGAGAGGGGGTCGTCGGCGGCTCAAGGGAATAGCCGGTCACATACGCCCCGGCTTTCAGAAGAAGCACACACAGCCAGCTTCCCTTGAAGCCTGTGTGGCCCGTTACAAATACTTTTTTTCCTTTATAAAACGTAAGATCCTGCATGGCACCTCCCGTCATATCAGGCCCAGGTCTTCCAGGGCGCATCGCCGGAATTCCACAGTTTCTCACGCAGTTCTTTCTCGCGAAGCGTATCCATACACTGCCAGAAGCCTTTGTGCTTATATCCGTTCATCTGGCCGCGTCTCGCCGCCTCTGTGAGCGGATATCTCTCAAGTATCGTATCGTCCCCCTCGATAAGATCGAATATACCCGGTTCAAGGACCATGAAGCCCGCATTTATCCAGCCTCCGTCCTCTTTTTTCTTTTCCTTGAAGCTCCTGATCGATCCGTCCCCGTCCATATCCAGGATTCCGAAACGACCGCCCGGTTGGCAGGTCGTAATCGTCACAAGTCCGCCTTTTTTATTATGGAACTCTATGAGTTCCCTGATATTGACATCGCTGACGCCGTCACCGTAAGTGAGCAGGAACGTCTCATTTCCGATATATTTCTGCACACGCTTGACGCGCCCGCCTGTCATCGTGTGAAGACCGGTATCGATCAGAGTGACCTTCCAGGGCTCGAGCGCATTATTGTGGACGATCATCTTATTTCCCTGTGTAAAGTCAAAAGTGATGTCACTGTTATGCAGATAGTAATCGGCGAACCATTCTTTGATTACATGCTGTTTATATCCGCAGCAAATGATGAACTCATTGAACCCATAATATGAGTACATCTTCATGATGTGCCAGAGGATCGGTTTCTCGCCGATCTCAATCATGGGCTTCGGTTTCAAATGGCTCTCTTCGCTGATCCGGGTACCGAATCCGCCCGCAAGAATAACAACTTTCATAAATATACCTCTAATCGAAATGCTTACTCTTCACAAAATACCGGATAAGCAGAATGAGGAACAGAATAATCAGAACTGTCATACCGGCAATGATGGTTCTGAAAATCTTCTTTATCTTCTCGACCTTCTCACCGGCACTTTTCTCCGCGTCCGTCATCTTCTGGCCTGCTTCTTTTTCTGACGCATCGCTTATAGCAGCGGTCTTATCTTTTCCATCTTCGACAGCATCCTCTTTATTTGATTCCGCCTTTTCATTCTTAGCTCTCTCAGCCTCTCTTGCCGCTTCCTCGAGCTTCTTTTCGTAGGCATCCATATTCTCTTTGGTCAGAGAAACTGAACCCAGCGAGTAACCGTTCAGCAGGTAGGTTTTTCGAAGCATGGGAGTCCCGTCAACGTCGTACTCTTCCACGCTTTCTTCGAGATCCTGAAGCTTTATCCCCTTCGGTACGACGATCCGGTTTCTTCCCTCCTCGCAATACTCTGCCGGCAGGACCTCACACATTTCAAAATTGTCATATCCGTAATTGAAGAGATCCACGTGGTCGAAAGCTGCCTTCGGCGCGTCGACAGCATGCAGGGTCACACAGATGAGAGTAAAACCGTCTCTGCTTGCCGCGTTTACAAGAGTGTTCTGGGCGGCGTCTGTGTAACCGGTCTTCCCGCCTATGAGTCCGCTGTACATAAAGTCTTTGCTGAGAAGCAGAGGATCATGGTTCGTGACCGATCTTGCTCCGCTCATGTTCGTAGCAGGGATCGTATAGGATCCTGTCCCCACGATCGTTCTGAAATCCTCCCTGGCAACGGCTGCGCGCATTATGAGTGCCATATCGTGGGCAGTCGTGACATGATTCGGATCCGGCATGCCGCAGGCATTTGTAAAGTTTGTTCCGGTGCAGCCAAGCTTGGCAGCCCGGGCATTCATCATGGCTGCGAAATTCTCGATCGATCCGCCTATATACTCTCCCATCTGAGTCGCCATGTCATTGGCCGACGCGAGCATGGTACCGTAGACCAGCTGCTCAAGAGTAAATACTTCACCTACTCTTGTTCCCTGGTTGGCGCTGCCTCCCACTGCGTAATTGACACCGGTCTGCGTCATGGTGACCGGATCTGACAAATTGCCGTTCTCTAAAACCACCAGTGTTGTCAGAACTTTGGTGATCGATGCAGGGTACATCTGCTGATCCATCGCCTTGTTAAAGAGGACAGTCCCGGTCGATGCCTCAATCAGAACACCTGCCGTTGAGTTTATATCCTCGGCCTGCGGCCATCCGGCTGTCGCGTTCGTCGTGACGACCGTAGGGTCCGCCGCTGCGAACGCAGCCTGCGGGCACAGCGCAGTGCACATGCACAATGCGCTGAGGATTGCCGCAAATCTAATCAAAAATCTTCTCATTGATCCCCTCCCGCATCTGTCCCGGAAGCTCCGGCCTGCTCACCGAGGCCGTCTTTCACAGCACCTGTCAGGGCGGAAAGCGCCTCCTCCTCATCAGGACCGGCACAGATGATCTCGATCTCATCTCCGCATTTTACGCACGCAGCCAGCACGGAGAGGACGCTCTTGGCATTGGCTGTCGCATTGCCGAACGTAAATGTGACTGTACTCTGGAAATTCATAGCTTCCTTGCAGAAGACTGCTGCAGGTTTCAGATGAAGGCCGGTAGGATTCATAATTACTACCTTTTTGCTGACCATAGTATTCTTCCTTTCTATAGCTTTCCGCTGCCTGCCGGACGAAACCGATTCGTCGTTAATCGCTCAGCCGGCTGATTATGACGCCCACGAAGGCATCCTCTACGAGGCTGCATCCGTCCGGCAGTGCCACACTGACCGGAACTTTCTGCCTTCCGATCATCAGACCGGAAAGATCTACGCTCGCACTCAGATCCTCGGTCGACAACCCGTCAAGAACTTCAGGCGATCCCTGTATCTTGATTTCAAGGCTGCTGGACTCAAAGACACAGCTGTAGCCGTCAGAAAGTCCGATGAGGTTAATATTTCGGGTCTCAACTGTGACCGACCGGCTGTTGGCAGGCAGGATCTGCACACTCACAACAGCAGTCGTACTGATCTGTGAAGCAAGTGAAAGCCCCTCCGGAAGGACCCGTCTGATATCGATCTTGACGCTCACATCAGAAACCTTATCTGTCACATCGACCAGCCCCGAATCGGAGGTTATTGTTATCACATTTCCCTCCTGTTCCAACCTGTCAAGGACAGCGCGGCTTCCGACAACAGACAGTGTAGATGGCGTTACGGCGATATTGCCGACGGTATAGCCGGAAGCGGGCTCACCGCTCGTCTCCACTTTCAGACTGACACCGGACCTCACAGCGTAAACAGTCACATGGACCGTCATCTCCTCCTCTGTCACATTCATTGACAGATAGGACATCTGTGTGTCTGTGATCTGTTCACCGTTCTTGTCGGTTATTCTGATATCCGGTTGTATATCCTTATCTGTGCGTATTCCGGTGACATCAACGATTGCATTGACCCGTTCAATCTTATCGATCAGCGTACCCGGTCCGCGAATAGTTACTGTCTCGGGTTCAACAGTCATCTCACCGACCTCGAATCCGTTAGCCGGCGTTGTTCCCGACGCGGTCGCGTTAATGACGAACTCCTTGCTGACCATCTCCTCAATATCAATATTGATATTTCTTGGTGAGGCCGTCAGATTCTCAGATGAGATTCTCGGGCTGTCTACTGTGAGCGGTACCATGACCGGGTCTGTCTCCAGACTTATGATCTGCGTGAGATCCGCGGTGACATTGAATCTTGATGCTGTCAGCGATTCGACAAGAGATCTGTTGCCTCTGACCGTCACGGCGATCGTGTCGTAACCGTCGGAAATCTTGTAGGACAGTCCCATACTCTCAATATAGGAGGTATTGACGACATTCACCGGCACGTCATATATGATTCTTGTGACTACCGGGTCATTGATATTCATGATAATCAACCAGATTATGATCGCACCGGCAAGGGAAGCCATTTTCAGTGTCATATTCTGAAAAAGCTTAGCATTCTCCATCCACTCTTTCATTGGTCCCTCCTGCTCTTCCAGATGCGGAATTTCTTCTCATCGCTCTCGTTCATCTTGTTCTTCTGGACCATATGGAGCATCTCGCGGAGGTTGCTGGTCATGACGCCGGTGTAAAGCTTTCCCATATAAGCATATGAGATACGGCCTGTCTCCTCGGAGACAATGATCGTGAAGCTGTCACTGACCTCGCTGATGCCCACGCCCGCTCTGTGCCTCGTTCCGTATTTCTTGCTGATGGTGATGTTCTCGGAAAGCGGAAGATAGCAGGTTGCCGCAACAATACGTTCTCCGCGCATAATAACAGCGCCGTCATGAAGCGGCGTGTTGTGTTCGAATATATTCGTGATCAGCTGACTTGATACAATGGAATCGAGCATGATGCCCGTATTGATATACTCTGTCAAAAGAATGTTCTGTTCAATGACGATCAAAGCT
>JAFRCB010000247.1 GCA_017404585.1 Lachnospiraceae bacterium | reverse complement strand
GTTTCAAGCTCGCAAGGTAGGACCTGCGTTTTTCGATGAAGATGATGTTTGCGCCGGTTCTTGAAGCCGGGGCAGCCTGCATGAACTGTTACGAACTCTCTAAATCTTCCGCGAACGCCACCGAAAATCTCCTCGCGGCATCCGCGTACATATGGCCGTCCCAATCCGCAAAGAGCGCGGAGTCCGTGAACTCGCGCCTTGCTTCGAGCAGATCGCCGCCGGTGTAATTCATGTAAGTGAAATCGTACGTTTTGCTGAGCTCATCCATCTCCGCACCGGCGGATGCGTAGCTCGTCTCATTGGCAGCCAGCGTCTCCGCCGGGACCGGTGTCGTCACGACAACGAGTTCTATGCCCTCACGGCTGCAGAACTCCGCGATGCGGATGAAATAATCCCTGGCTTTGTCCTGGATCATGTCATCGGACCAGTCGCGTGGGATGATTTCATCTTCCCACTTGCCGGGCTTTACGGCTATGAAACCGTCCTCCTCGACCGTCTGGGTGGCGGAATCGAAGGTCCCGGTGCCAAAGTTTTTATAATCGTCACTTCTTTTTACAAATAGATTCCTCTCGATGTCGGAAATCTGAGCCCTGTAGAAATACCAGGGAGCGATGGAAGTCCTGAAATCTGCCTTCCACATTTTAGCGAAGAAGTACTGGACTTTTGCCTTTCCCGCCTGCATCTCCGTGTACGTGCCCGCATAGTTGGCACTCACTTCCTGGGCAGTGATCCAGTAGTTGGGATCGAACTCGTAAATCAATCTGTCCGGCTTGTGGTCTTTGGCAGCATCTTTCAGGAAGAAGTAGCTGTCAACCGGGTACTCCTCGCCCTGAGCCGCATTGAAAGCGTTCCTGCCGGTCACAGAGGAGATGCTTGATGGCGAGAGGCATGTGCCTGCGTGGGACGAGCCCAGGATCAGGTCGTCGAAGGTCTCGGTCTCGATCCTGTGGACTTTGTACCTCGTAAATGTGTAGGGGACCAGCAGATAGTTCAGATACGTATTGACCGTAAAGAGTACAGCGACAAAAATGACCGATACGAGGATCCTCTTAAAAATTCGCATAGATGAACCCTCCCTGAGAAAGCGGTTTGTTGCCGATGACGACCAGTGACATAAGGAGCAGGAACAGCACGAGGCAGCGAAGGATGACGGGCTTTTCTATGAGAAGGGCTCGTATATCGACCTTTCGCTCGCGCAGTATGCTGTGAATGAGCACCACAAGGCAGCCGAAGAGAGCTGCGATGAGCGGGGCATAAGCCGAGCCTGCCCATGTAGATGAGGCATCGATCATATCAACGCCAATGCGGAATTTTGTGATGCTGTCCCGGAGCATGATGAGAGCCTGATGCGTGCTGCCGGCCCTGTCAAGATACCAGCTGATGTTGACAAGAATAAAGGTCCTTGCGACCTGGAAACAGTAGAACAATCTGCTGTCTTTGTTGATGTTCAGCTTCTTTTTCCAGTCGCGGTAATTCTTAGCCAGAAGACCGGAGATACCTATGATCACACCGTTGTAGAGACCGTAGAAAATGTTATGCCAGGCAGGTCCGTGCCAGATACCGACGACGAGGAAAACAATGATATTTGCCAGGCAGATCGGAAGGGCACGGCCGATGTTCTTGCCGAATCTGGTGCGGGACCATTTGCCGAATTTGCCCATCCAGCGGGACAGGGAAACAGGATAGAAGAGGTAATCCTTCATCCAGGTGCCGAGCGTGATGTGCCAGCGATGCCAGAAATCCGTTATGGATGTGGCGAAGAACGGCTGGGTAAAGTTCTCGTCCAGAGTGATGCCGAGCATCTCGGCGATGCCGATCACGATATCAATGCCGCCTGAGAAATCCGCATAGAGCTGGGCCCCGTAGAGGAGAATCCCCATGATCCCGTAGCCGGGCATCGTATTGTAGTTGTCAAATATTGCGTCGACGTAGAGGACTGCATTGTCAGCGATGACAATTTTCTTGAAAAAGCCCCAGACGATGCGGTACAGACCGCGCTCGATCCGGGCTATGTCGAATTCGCGCTCCGCGTAGAGTTGGTCGGCAAGGCGGCTGTATCTACCGATCGGACCCTGCATGATCTGCGGGAAAAATGCGAGGAATAAAGCGAACCGGAAGGGGTTCCGCTCTGCCTTGCAGCGTTTCCAGTGTACGTCGAGCAGGTAGCCTGTCGCCTGGAATGTGTCGAAGGAGATACCGAGGGGCAGGAGGAGCTTCAGCTCTCGGATATTTGTCCCGAAAAGACCGTTTATGTTGCCGAGGATAAAATTAGTGTACTTGATAAACGCGAGCATTCCGAAGTCGGCAAGCAGCACAGCGGGCACTGCCCACCGGGCGCCGGCTTCCACCCAGAGACCACCGAGGTAAGTTACGGTCGTCGCGAACAGGATGAAGAAGAGATAGGATGGTCCGGCCGCCAGATAGTAGACATAGGAAAAGACCAGCAGCCAAACCCACTGGTACTTTTTCGGAATCATATAGTAGCCTGCCGCACAGACCGCGGTGAAGACCATGAACTCTATGGAGACAAATGACATATATTAGCCCTGAAGACGCTGCACCATCTCATAGAGTGCAGCCGCTGAGTTGAAGTTCTCCGGGATGATGTCCGCCGGGGTGATCCGGATATCGAACTCATCCTCGAGCTCGCTGACGATGGAGAGGATTGCAAATGAATCCAGGATCCCATCGTCGATCAGTGTATCACATGTCTCATAGTCGCCGTCCGGCTGAATCTCTTCTAAAATCTGTATAATTTCATCCATGATTAAAATCCTCCGTTTGAATTTTATCTCTGAGCAGTGTGAGAGAGTCACCGCATTTGCGGTAGACACGCGGCAGGTCCCGGCTTAAGAAGAGGCTGATGCCCTCCGTGACCGAGTATGCGCCGACATTCATGAATACAAGTATATCATCCACTTCGGGATGTTGCAACGGAACCTCTTTGACGAGCACGTCATTGATGGTGCAGAGGGAACCGCAGATCGTGTAGACTTCCGCCGGAGCGTCGGCCGGCAGAGGGACTTCACCGTCTTTGGCCAGCATATAGGGCAGTTTCATGGCCATCATCTGCCCGAAGTAATTTACTTGGTGAATGCCTCCGTCACAGATGAGGTAGTTGATGCCGCGGTTCGTTTTCATGTCCATGATCTTTGTTATGTAGGAACCGCAGGATGCAGCAATGTAGCGGCCCATCTCGAGAGAGATCCTGCCCTTCCAGTTCATGGACATGAGAGATTCATAGAGCTGGCCAAGCAGCTCATCATCGTCCACAGGCTTATCCTTTTTAAAATAACTGACCGGCGCGCCGGGACCGAATTCGAACATTTCTACTTTATAGCCGCATTCATCTTCAATCCTTGCGATCAGAGCGTCGGCTTCCGCAATCTCTTTCCTGATGATCCGCAGCCTTTTCTGAGTGCCGGTGAACACTTGAATGCCCAGAATGTGAAGATGGGGATAGGAGGCCCGCTCCCGAACAAGCGATAAGAGTTCCTCTTCCTCCATGCCGAATTGCGTGCCGCTGGTCACCCGCAGGAGAACTCCTATGGTGTGGCCCTGCCCGAAAACGTCGGCTGTCTGCTCCTCCAGCATCTTCATCTGCTGCAGGGATTCAACTGTGCAAATGGGCTCGCCTCCGTCTGCATGGTCTTTCACGAATCTGAAGATATCCTCAAAATCGGAGGCTTCCTTGTTGACGCCGGACAGTACCATCCTGCCTGCAGGAATTCCCGCTTTCCGGCAGATACGCTCCTCACCCGGGGAGCAGATTTCAAATGAGTCGACAATGTCAGCCGCGGAGGAGACAAGGAAGGCGTTGGCCTTCATCGCGTAACAGATGCCGATACCAGGAAGCCGGCTTCTTATGTACGAGACGCGGCGCTGCAGGGTGTCGATGTCAAATATGTAGGCGGGAGTTTTTAGCTGCCCGGACTCATAGAGATCCTGATAGTCTTTGAATTCCATAGTTACCTCTTTTTTACAGCTGCGAGGGCTTTGCGGTCGATCTTGCCGTTTTTCGTGAGAGGGAGAGATTCCATTTGCACAAAGCGGTTCGGAATCATATACTTGGGGATTCGTTCGCCCAGCCGTCTGGCAATCTCTTTCTTGTCGATGCTGCCCACATAGTAGGCGATGATCTTGTTGTTTTCAAATGTACACACAGCCCGCTCGATCTCATCGACCTGGTCAAGAGCCTGATCGATTTCCCCGAGTTCGATCCGGTGCCCCATATGCTTGATCTGAAAATCCTTGCGGGAGGCGAAGCAGAAAAGCCCATCCTCATTTATATAAGCCAGGTCGCCGGTCCTGTAGATGAGTTCGATATATTTATTGTTGAGCGGGTTCTGGACAAATGCCCGGGCGGTCTGCTCCGGAGCATTATAGTACCCGAGAGCCAGCGCTGTGCCGGACACGCATATCTCTCCGGTCTTTC
>JAFRCB010000246.1 GCA_017404585.1 Lachnospiraceae bacterium | reverse complement strand
TCGGTATATGTCGGATAATAAATGTCATCCTGATGGGCGATGGTCACAAGTTCGGTATCCGCCTGCTCCATCGCGAAATTCCAGTCACCCGCGATTCCCGTATGGTCCTCATTCACGCGCAGCGGCAAATCATATTTTTCACAGATACCGGAGATCAGCGTATTTGGCGTCGACGTAGCGACGATACTACGACTTTCGACAGTCTGTTTCCTGAGAGACTCGATGCATTTTTCAAGATACGGACTTTCTTTATATGCGCACACAACGTATGTGTGCCTTAATGTGTTTTGTTCCATCCTTTTACCTGCCCTGAGTTCCGAAAGCCATGATCACTATGCCTGCGATGACGACGAACGCGCCGATCAATGTGACTGTGCTGATTTTTTCCCGAAATACGATCGTTCCGAGCCCCAGTATGACAAGCTGGACGACTCCGTTCACAATCGGAACCATAATAGACAGGTCATATTTTACGATCAGGCGCTGCCAGAGCAGGAAGCTGATGATATAGAAGCAGAATCCTGCAAATGTCTTCCACCCCATCGACAGCGCAAACCCGTCGCCAAGGGATAGGTGCAGCGAGTCGCCTCCCATTTTCATCAGAGTGATACCGCCGGTCGTAAAAAATATATAGATAATAATCATTAAATACTGCATAAATCCACCTCACTTCTCTTCGTGATCCCTGAGGGCGAGATCCTGCGCAAGCCGGGTCAGCTTGTCATTCACCTCCGAAAGCCGCACATACAGCTTGAATACCCTGTGAATGAGCAGGGCGATGATGACCAGATAGACCAGGTTGACAGGCGATTCAATGCCCAGAAGTTCTGACGCCCAGAATGCTATTCCCGGAAATGCAGCGAGGAGCAGCAGAAGGAACGCAAACCCGAACCAGAATATGCTGTCGGCAATCGACATGGCCGATTTCCTGATCATGCGGATGACAAGGATGAACTCGAAAACAGCACCGGCCATGAGCAGCAGTCTGAAAATAACACTCATGCGCTCTCCTCCTTCTCTGCCAGCTTTCTGTCCGCCCTGATCCAGGGCTCAAACAGTATGCTGATACTCACTGTCAGCATATATCGAATGCTCTTTGACAAATTCAGGTAACTGGTCCCCGCTATGCGCTCATCCATCACGACCTGCACTTCCGCCACTTTGGCACCAAGCCTCATGAGGTGGCACACGGTATCCGGCTCCGGCGTCATCCGGCTGTTTTCCGCAAATATCCTGATCAGCCTTTTGCTGTACATCCGCATCCCGCTGGTCGGATCCTTGATCGTGCGGCCGGTCATAAGACGGATCATTGCCCCTATGAGACGACTTCCGATCATGCGGCCGGTCAGAGGCTTCTTTTCCGTGACGAAACGGCTCCCGATCACGATGTCGCAGCCCTCTTCGATCCGCTTCTCCATCTCTTTAATATATTCACCCCTGTGCTGCCCGTCGCCGTCGAACTGGATGACAGCGTCATATCCGTTTTTCAGGGCGTAGATAAAGCCGGTCTGGACAGCGGCGGAAAGCCCGAGATTGACGGGGTGGGAAATATAATTAAAGCCTTCAGCACGACAAATATCCGCTGTCTGATCAGAACTGCCATCATCGATGATCACGTAATCGATGCTGCCGGCAGTTTCTGTCAGACGGCGGATGACTCTTTCAATATTCAGTGCTTCATTGTAAGCAGGTATAACGATAAGTGTTTTCATATGACCTCAAAATCCATTCACTTTGAGATTATATCCCATACAGGATAAAAATGAAACACCTCTCATAAAAACGGATGATTATTTCTCGTACAGGAATTTCTCCGGCAGATCAACGTTGAAATCTTTGGCCAGATGTCTGAAGTCATCCGGCAGGATTGTCTGACGCTTCTTATCTGTCATGGAGAGGACCTTGACAAGGATCTCAGCGGACTTCTCAGCCGTGTGCATAAGACCGAATGTGATGTCGAAATCCGGACCTGCTGCGAACATGCCGTGGTGTGCCCAGATTGCGAGGTCATACTGCTCCATGAGCTTGGATGTTGCGACTGCGATCTCGCGTCCGCCCGGGACCATCCACGGAACAACGCCGACGCCCTGCGGGAATACGACCGGGCACTCTGTAGCCATCTCCCACAGTTCGCGTGTGAAAACTTCGTCTGTGAGCGGAAGGACAAACGTCAGAGCGATGATGTTCGTACAGTGGCAATGGTAAACGACTCTGTAGGACGGATCGATCTTCTTCTTGACTTCAAGGTTCATAAGGTGGCTCGGAAGCTCGGATGTCGGACGGCCGCCCTTGTTAAGACCCCAAACGATGCGGAAGTTCTCGCCGGCTGCGTCGAGCTCGATGATGGCGATATTGGCTTCCGGATCAAGCGGAACGTTGCGGAAGAATTTGCCGGAACCTGTTACGAGGAAATACTCGCCGGCGAGGGCCGGAACTGTCGTTCCGATAGCCTGCCAGTCCTTCGGCTCGAAATTCTCTTTTACGGACTCGACTTCCTCATCCTTAATTCTGTAGGACAGGTTGCCGCCGTTTCTCTCATGCCAGCCCAGCTCCCAGCCG
>JAFRCB010000245.1 GCA_017404585.1 Lachnospiraceae bacterium | reverse complement strand
TAATCACTCCTGTCGACCATAATGACATAGATTATCGAAACGCCGATGCGATCTGTATACGCATCCAGATACCGTCTGGACTGCTCATACTCCTCGAGTTCCTCTCCGCGGAGATATTCGTCCAGATGATCGCCGTTGACCAATGTCGTTGCCGTATCCGCAATATGATAGGTAGAAGTCTCATATTCTCTTTTGAAGGAATCTGTAAAATTGAAAAAACCTGTCGTACAGACAAACGCGCCGAACACGAACAGCAACATGACAATAGCGCCTATGATATTTGCCGCCATGCTGGAGCGGATTTTACGTACTAAACTGCTCATCGCCGGTTCACCTTTCGGTAAATTGTGTTTCTATCTCTCTGCAAATGCAAAGCATGCCGCCGCCATCACCTCTGCTGCCACCTTAAGACCCGCGTCATCGGCCTTAAAGCGGCTCTGGTGCCACGCGTAAGCCGTCTCGCCCGGAGTTCCGCTGCCGATCCAGTAAAAGAACGAGGGCACCTTCTCCATGAAAACAGAAAAGTCCTCACTTGCCAGCGTCGGCGGCACATCGATGACGTTCTCACTTCCGACTGCCGCCTCGGCTGCCCGGACAGCGACTCTGTACATATCCTCACTGTTGAAAGTGAGAGGGAGTATTTCTCTGTACTCGATCTCCGCCCTGCACTCGTAGGCTTCGGCAGTACTGCTTACCACTGTCTCCATCCTCCGAACAGCTCTCTCCCTTGCCTCTATCGACAGGGCTCTTATGCTGGCTGTCATCTCCACCTTGTCCACGACAAGATTTTCGATGCTGCCGCCGTGAATGGACCCGACAGACAGGACGACGCTCTCCAGCGGATCTGTATTTCTGCTGACAATTGTCTGGAGAGACTGGACGATTGCTGCCGACGCGACGATCGGATCAACGCACAGGTGCGGCATGGATCCATGCCCTCCGCGCCCGAAGATACGGATGACAAAATTGGTCTTGGCTGCCATGAGCGCTCCGTTCTTGCAGACGACTTTTCCGACAGGGACCTCTGGCCTGTTGTGCTCACCGAAAAAGGCAGCCGGATGAATGACCTCAAAGATCCCGGCGTCAATCATCTCCCGAGCTCCGTCCGTCGTCTCCTCGGCTTCCTGAAACAGAAAATCGACCGTTCCCGGCACCGCGTCTCTATTTCTCGAAAGGATCATGGCCGCACCGAGAAGTCCGGCGGTGTGGAAGTCGTGGCCGCAGGCGTGCATGATGCCTTCTTCCCGTGATTTCCAGGGCAGATCATTGTCCTCTGTCTGGCAGATGGCATCAATATCAGCCCTGAGAGCGATCTCACATCCCGGCTTTCCGCCGGCAAGGCGCGCGACGACACCCGTTGTCTTCTTTGGGAGCTCCAGTATCTCTATCCCCTCGAGGGATGAAAGAAAAGCTTTGATGTTCCCGGTCGTCCGAAACTCCCTGTGAGAGAGCTCCGGATGCATATGCATGTCGTGGCGGAACTCTATGATCCGTGCCTCTTCTTCATCTGTCAGTCTAATATCCATTACAGTCCTCCTGCTGCCAAACTCTGCCAGTCCCGGTGGAAAGTCTTGTATCACTTTGTCTTTCGGAACATAAACATTCTTGCCGCATTGATCCCGATCTTATAAGGCAGAGGCCGCAGGGCCTTATCCGCCTCCACGAGTTTTTTGCGAATCGGTATATTCTGCGGGCAGTGCTTTTCGCATTTGCCGCACTTTATGCACTGAGTTGCAAATGCCGGCTCCTTCGTCATCCCCACCGTCTGCGCGAACTGGAACCTGCCCTCGCTCTTTGACTCTGTGTACATTGTGTTGTAACAGCGGAAGATTCCGGGAATATCGACACCCTTCGGGCATGGCATACAGTAGCGGCATCCGGTGCAGCCGACTTTTTCATTTGCACGAATGCTCTTTTTAACGGCTTCATAGGTCGCAAAATCCGCCTCTGTAAGGAGCCCTTCCTCTGCCTCCGAGGCAATGCGGCAGTTCTCCTTCACCATATCGAGTGAATTCATGCCTGACAGAACGACCGTGACCTCCTTCTGGTTATACAGCCAGCGAAACCCCCACTCGGCAGGAGACCAGTCATGCCCGCTCTTTTTCATAGCCGCGAGCGCTCCCTTCGGAAGCAAATTTACAAGTTTGCCTCCCCGAAGCGGCTCCATGATGATGACCGGTATGCCCTTGGCGGCCGCTGCGCGAAGGCCGATAACGCCCGCCTGGGAGACCTCATCCAGATAATTATACTGAATCTGACAGAAATCCCAGTCGTAATCATTCAATACTTTGAGGAAGTTTTCTGAGTTGCCGTGATAAGAGAATCCGATATTCCGGATCTCGCCGCTGGCTTTCTTCTCAGCGATCCAGTCGATGATTCCGACCTTCTTCAGCTTCTCCCACATGGCAACATCCGTCACGTGGTGCATCAGATAGTAGTCAATATAGGTTGTCCTGAGCCTTGTGAGCTCCTCGTTAAAATACTTGTCCAGTTGTTTCCGGCTGCCGACCATGTACTGGGGAAGCTTTGTCGCGATGTTGATCTTCTCACGGATGTGGTTCCGCTCAAAAATCTCACCGATTGCTTCCTCGCTGCCGGGATAAATGTAGGCAGTGTCGTAATAATTTACACCCGCCTTATAGGCGGCCATAATCTCCTTCTCCGCCCTGGCAATATCTATACTGTTTCCCTTTTTAGTAAAACGCATGCAGCCGTAACCCAGTATCGACAATTTATTGCCGTATTTGTCGTCTCTGTATTGCATATCGCTGCCTTTCTCATTACATAAATAGCGCCGGGCACACTCAGGGCCGTGACGCCCGGCTGTTTTCGGTGTTTACTCTTAATGACGCAGCCTCATGGCTTTAGCCGCGATGGAATACCCTCCCGTTGCCGCTTATACCCGATTCCGGGATGCCATCATCTTTACAGGACTTCGACCAGCTCAATGCGGAAATTGAGCTCCCTGCCCGCCATCTCATGGTTCGCGTCCAGCGTGATATTAGTGTCATCCTTCGCCGTCACCGTGACCGGGAACTGCTGTCCCATCATGTTCGTGAGGTAAACGCTCTCGCCGACGTTAAGGCCTTCCGAACCCGGAAGATCCTCGATTGCCAGAGTAATGACCGCGTTCGGATCACGATGGCCGTATGCCTCCTCCGGCATAAGATGCACGTCGACGATCTGACCGACTTCCATATCGGCGACAGCCCTGTCAAATCCCTTGATCATCATTCCTGCGCCGCATACAAATGCGAGCGGTTCTCCGCGGTCATAGGAAGAGTCGAACTGCGTTCCGTCATCAAATGTTCCCCTGTAGTGAACTCTGACATTCCTGCCGACGTTTTTGCCTTCCATAGTAAAGCGCTGCCCGCCGTGACATCCGCCGCCGCTGCCGCAGCAGCCGCCATCCTCATGCTCTTCATGGCCGCAGCAGCCGTCCTCACCATGGTCTCCGTGACCGCAGCCGCCATCCTCATCATGATGGCCGCACTCATGGCCCTCGCCGTGGTGATGGTGATCACAATTGGCTCCGCTGTCGACAAGTTCACCCCGGAGGTACATGCTGACAGCAGTATCCGCGTCGCCGGACGCGCCCGCACAGACCTCGATCCCCGCGTTCCGGAGCGCGTTAAGAGCGCCGCCGCCAAGTCCTCCGCATATAAGGATCTTTATATCCTGATCTGCAAGAAGACCGGCCAGTGCTCCGTGGCCGACGCCGTCGGAGTCTATTACCCGGCTGTCGATGATCTTGTTGTCTTCTACCTCGTAAACTTTGAAGTATTCTGTTCTTCCAAAGTGCTGGAAGATGTTTCCGTTGTCGTAAGTTGCCGCGATTTTCATAACTGTCCTTTCTAAGTCAAGGTAATATCATTAATGTCTAAATGATGTCTAATGCGATACCTGAACAATATCGTCTCCATGATACCGTGTGCAAATGCATCCTGACGCACTGAGCTTTAAAATTTCGACTGACGAGTTACCGCTTCAGATAGCCGGCGGATACCGGAAAATCAAAATACGTGTCGGGGAACGGCTCGTCATCCAGAGTGAAATGCCACCACTCACAGTCGATCGGGCTGAAACCGTTACGGACCATGACCTGCTGCAGGATCATTCTGTTGTCATACTGCTGCTCGGTAATTCTCCTGTAATCCGGGTGGGAGACTTCGCTGAACATGTCGAACGGGCTGCCCATGTCGACTTCCTTCCCGGTGGCCATGTCAAGCAGTGTCAAATCGACAGTGGAGCCCCTGCTGTGGCTGGACTGGCTCGCTATGTAGCCTTTGGCGAACAGCTCCTGCTTTTCGAGGTCAGGGTAGAAATAGGGCTTCATCCGCAGATCCAGATCTTCGATTCCCCACAGGACGAAGTGCTTTACTGCCCTCGCCGGACGGTACGTGTCAAAGATCTTGAGCCTGTAGCCGCGCACGTTCATCTCGTTACTCACGCTCTTTAATGCTCGTGCCGCCTCCTTAGTCAAAAGAGCGCACGGCTCCTCATAGCCGTCGATTCTGTCGCCGATAAAATTGTAAGTCGAATAATAACGGATCTCCTGAATGATTCCCGGCACAAAATCTGCAAGCACCACGAAATCCGATGGATCCATGATCACTTTCTGCTTATAATCAATAGCCATTTGAGTGTCCCCATTTTATCTCAGCTGCACAAAGCTCCACTAGAGCATTGCTTCGCATGCTTAGGCACGCGAGGATACGAAGGGATTCGGTTTGGAATTATGTCAGCTCACGCTGACCCGAATCCCGCGCTAAGTCTCGCGAGCGAGACTTGAATTCTCTAATCCTGTCTGCTCAGTATACCGCATGTTAACAATTTAACACAAACTGTCAGAAAAACAAAGCTGTTCTGAGCCAAAGCGCATTTTCGCCGGATTGTGGTGTAACAGTTCAGACAGGCTGTTCTCACAGTTCGCAAGCGGAGCAAAGCATCCATCTTCGTGAGAAAAACATTGCGAGTCCGACTGAGAGACCAAAAAGCTTTAGCTTTTTTGGCTCGCAGGGAAGGACTTGCGTTTTTCGATGAAGATGATGTTTGCGCCGCATTCCGGTGCGCGCACAGCCTGTCTGAACTGTTACTTGTCGATACTCCGGCCGCATCGTGGCTGTCAGCGATTTCTCACATAAGCCTTCATAAATACAATTTCCTCTCCGGGCGTGCCCGGTCTCACAGTGTATCTTCCGGCCGCGGCAGGTATAATAAAAGTCTCTGCATAATGGACTGTGTAGGGTGCAAATGTTCCCTCCGCACTCTCAATCACAGCCTCCCTTCCGTCGACCAGGTTGCATATATGGAACCCGTCCCCGGCATCGTGGTAAGATTTTCCTGTCTGTGTGAATCGCCTCGTCTCAATAAATTCCAGCTCATGGAGGCCGGTGCGCTCTTCCGTGACATCTTCCGTCCGGCTGAGGACCTCGAACTGATCGACAAGGTTATCCCGCACCCATTCTGTCGTCCTGTTCCACTGTATGTTCGCAAGACCGTCCTCAATGTGGATCGGTCTCGGAAGTCCGTCAAGACCGACACGGTCCCAGTCCCAGAGCTTGAACGTGAAATTGTAGGGCGTAGCACTGATCTCAAGTACCATTGTGTCGGCCGCCGAACAGTGGATCGTCCCCGCCGGTATGAGGAAATGGTCGTGCTTTCTGCACGGGAAAAAATTCACATACTTATCCGCCGGGAAAGAAATCTTTCCGGCCTCGGCGGCACGGAGATCATCGGCCATCATTTGCATATCGATCCCTTCGCGAAGACCCAGATAAACACCTGAATTCTCCTTTGCATCGAGGATATAATAGCTCTCATCCTGCGTGTAGGTCATGCCGAAGCAGGACCGAATGTACTCCGTCATCGGATGGACCTGAAGAGAAAGGTTCTGGCCTCCCATCGTGTCAAGGAAATCGAACCTGATCGGGAACTCCGCCCCGAAACGGCAGTAATTTTTCATGCCGAGGAGCTCGACCGGCCGGTAGAGGACAAGATCCATTGCCGGAACTTCGATACGGACGTCCCCGAATCTCATATACAGACTGTTCTCCTCCGGCACCCCGTCAAAGCTCCATGCGTAATTAGGGGCATCTTTGGGCAGATCACAGACTTCCTTCATCCACTGTCCTCCCCATACTCCCGGGTCAAAGTACGGAACGAGCCGGAAGGGCTGTCTTGCGATCTGATCAAGCCCCATGCGGAGAGCAGCACCTGAGACCATCTTCGGATGTCCCGTCTCATTGGAATCCAGAAAATAATCGACGCTGTCAAAAATCTCCATCTTTCTCTTATCCGCGATACGCCACTCGACAAAATAACCGCGCTTTATCTTGCGCAGCGAGTCCTCATGAAAATTCTTCTGCTTAAAGTTCGGCATACCCCGCCTCATCCGGAGTTGGATCTCCCAGCGGGCAAGATCGCAGTAGATGAGCGTATCTCCCCGGTGGATCATACCCGCTCCTACACCGAATATACAGGTCCTGCCTCCGGACGGAATCTGATTTCTGATTCTTATCAGAGAAGAACCGTCGACAAAGTCCTCCATCCGTCCGTAGTACATGACCCCTCTCACCCTGTCCTCCGTGAGATGGGGAGCCATCATCTCCGTAAGCCTTTCGCCGTCAAAGAAGATGTCCTCACTGTCAATCAGAGTGTCCGGCATATAGGTCTCACATACCATCTGCCTGACTTCGTCATCGACTCCGGGGTAACACTCGACGACCAGAATGTGGTCCTTCTTCTCACCGAGAACGGTGAAAAAATCCCTGATTGTGCTCTCCGAAAATACCTCACCTTCGACATCTCGTATGATTGTTTCAGGGAATTTCTGATAGTTATTTTTCATCCTTCTCCTTCCGGCAGGGCGCGCTGCATCCCGCACAGCTGCCGCAGGAACACTGTCCGCGGCGCTTTGAGCGGACTATATGAATTACAGCAAGCGTGACTGCGGCAATAATAATTATTACTAAAACAATATCCCAAATATTCATAGTTCTTCACATACAGGTAAATCGCTCACTTTTCAGTTGAGATGGCAACGAACAATCCGACCGTAGTGTTCATCGAATCATTTCCGTTTCATTCTGAACAAAAGCACGGCAATCCTGCCGATTACCCAATCAGGCAGAAGTATCGTGCAGTTTCAAAGGCTCAAGGTCGTGTCACAATCCCCGCTGAGCCCGACCTTAGTCTGATCGCCGGGGCAATCCGGCTTCAGTTTTCGGAAGACTCCTGTTGTCTCATCTCACTGAGCATCTCATCCAAAATTGCTGCGGCATCTCTTACCAGCAGCGGACATGGCCGCCTTGCATAGTATTCCTTTGTGCGCTCTTCAGGCACACCGCCGGGGGTGACAGGCACATTTTTCAGCAATTCCCTGCATATGATGGTCCCGTTCTTCTCTTTAAAGCGTCCTGCAAATGTCTGTACCAGCTTATAGTGAGCTTTCTTAGCCTCCTGGTCACGAGGTGCGTCATAGCCGCAGATTGCTCCGAGGGCCAGAAGTGCTCCGCTGACGCCGCCGCACACTTCCCTCAGCCTGCCCATGCCGCCTCCGAAGGAAGAAGCAAGTCTGGCCGATTCTTCAAGTGACAGACCTGTTTCATCGCGGAAAGCGCAAAAAACTGACTGAGCGCAGTTATAACCCATGAGGAACAGCCGTCTGGCCTCTTCTCCGTGGTCCATATCATAGCCTCCTTGTTCTCCGGCAAATGCGGTCTCGCGCCGTAAACATGCCGTACCGTTTGCGTCCCATCGCTGCATTCTGCAGCAAATGCTGCCTGATGAAAAAAGCTCCCGAAGTTGCCCTCGGGAGCCTGTGGTTGTTAAATGAATTTACTTGTTCATAGCCTGCTGAACCGCAACAGCTACAGCAACTGTCATACCAACCATCGGGTTGTTGCCGGCGCCCAGGAAGCCCATCATTTCTACGTGTGCAGGAACGGAGGAAGAACCAGCGAACTGCGCATCGGAATGCATACGGCCAAGAGTATCGGTCATACCGTAGGAAGCCGGACCAGCTGCCATGTTGTCCGGATGCAGTGTACGGCCTGTGCCGCCGCCGGAAGCTACGGAGAAGTACTTACGGCCAGCTTCTGTACGCTCTTTCTTATATGTGCCTGCTACCGGATGCTGGAAACGTGTCGGGTTCGTGGAGTTACCTGTGATGGAAACATCAGCATCTTCATGCCACATGATAGCAACGCCTTCACGGACATCATCTGCGCCATAGCAGTTAACAGCAGCTCTCGGGCCATTGGAATAAGCTGTCTTATTCACGATTGTCAGAGCATGATCTTCCTTGACGTCTGCTGACAGATAGTCATACTTGGTCTGAACATAGGTGAAACCATTGATACGGCTGATGATCATAGCTGCATCTTTGCCAAGTCCGTTAAGGATGACGCGGAGCGGTTTCGTACGAACCTTGTTAGCGTTCAGAGCAATCTTGATAGCGCCTTCAGCGGCTGCGAAAGACTCATGGCCGGCAAGGAATGCGAAGCACTCTGTGCCTTCATCCAGAAGCATAGCGCCAAGGTTGCCATGTCCGATGCCTACCTGACGCTGATCAGCAACAGAGCCCGGGATACAGAAAGCCTGAAGACCTACGCCGATCCATTTAGCAGCTTCAGCTGCTGTCGTAACGCCTTCCTTCATAGCGATGGCTGCGCCTAATTCATAAGCCCACTTTACGTTCTCGAAGCAGATGGGCTGTGTGCCTTCAACGATAGTGTATGCGTCTACACCCTTTTCGTTTGTGTAAGCCTTTACTTCTTCAAAATTCTTGAAGCCATACTTGTCGAGGACGGGCTGCAGCTGCGGCATACGTCCTTCATAATTTTCAAACAAAGCCATGTGCTGCGCCTCCTGTACTCTTTACGCGGGTCAATCCACTTGACCGCGCCGTCTTCTGCCTTGAAACGACCATATGTGCCCAGGTTCTTGTCATAAGCTTCCTGTGCGGAAAGGCCCTTCTTGATGTCGTCCATCATCTTGCCAAGGCTCAGGAACTGATAACCGCAGACCTGATCGTCCTTGTCAAGGGCCATCTTTACGCAATAGCCTTCTGTCATTTCCAGATAGCGCACACCCTTAGCACGTGTACCATACATAGTACCTACCATGGAGCGCAGACCCTTGCCAAGATCTTCCAGACCGGCGCCGACGCGCAGACCGTTCTCTGAGAATGCGGACTGTGTACGGCCATAAACGATCTGCAGGAACAGCTCACGCATAGCTGTGTTGATAGCATCGCATACCAGGTCGGTATTCAGTGCTTCCAGCAGAGTCTTGCCAGGAAGAATTTCACTGGCCATAGCAGCTGAATGTGTCATACCTGAACATCCGATAGTCTCTACCAATGCTTCCTCGATGATGCCGTCCTTTACATTCAGGCTCAGCTTGCAGCCGCCCTGCTGCGGTGCGCACCAACCGATACCATGGGTCTAACCGGAAATGTCCTTGATCTCCTTAGCCTGAATCCATTTTCCTTCTTCAGGGATCGGAGCGGGGCCATGGTTCGGTCCTTTAGCGACACAAACCATTTCTTCAACTTCCTTTGTGTATTGCATGTGTCAAAGTCCCTCCTTTTCACATAATATTTGGTAAAATATCATAAATAATATATCATGTAAGCATATAAACCGCAACTATTTTTATAAACAAAACCTCATATTATGCGGATTTTTCGACATTCTTAACAAAAACTTTATCATCGTAAATAGCCCGAAACTGCTGCCCGCGCATTCATTTCAAGTCTCGTTCTCTGACCGAAACAGATGCTCATACGCCTCCGTTCATCCGGCCAACTTACGGTACGGCAAAGGTCAGAAAACTTTGCGGAGGAACCTTTACCCCACAAGGAGAAGTACCGCTCTCACAATGAAAGCGACGATCCAGGCAATAATGCACTGCCATATGACGACATTCACTACCCACTTCATGCCCATTTCACGCTTGATGGAGGCTACAGCTGCCACACACGGAGTGTACAGCAGACTGAATACGAGCAGAGTCGCAGCCGTGACGGGTGCCATCACAGAACTTATGCTGCCGCCGAACAGGATCTGAATTGTGGACACCACACTCTCCTTGGCCATAAATCCGCTGATGAGGGAAGTGCAGATCCGCCAGTCGCCAAGTCCGATCGGCCGCATAATCGGGGCCACCAGTCCGGAAATCATGGCAAGGATGCTGCTCTGTGAATCTGTTACCATATTAAACGTGAAGTCAAAACTCTGCAGAAACCACACGACAATGGTCGCGATCATAATGATTGAAAATGCTCTCTGCAGGAAATCCGTGGCTGTTTCCCAGAGAAGCTGGGCACCGTTCCTTGCACCCGGCATTCTGTAATCCGGCAGCTCCATGACGAACGGAGCCGCTTTTCCCCGAAACATGGTGCCGCGGTAAAGATACGCGATCACGATTGCGGTCAAAATGCCCAGCAGATACAGACCTGTCATGATGAGCCAGCCGTATTGCGGGAAAAAGGCCGCAATAAAAAAGGAATAAATCGGCACCTTGGCTGTGCAGCTCATGAACGGTGTGAGCAGGATCGTCATCTTCCTGTCCCGCTCACTCGGCAGAGTCCTCGTCGCCATAACGGCGGGGACTGTACAGCCGAAACCGATCAGCATCGGGACGATACTTCGTCCGCTGAGACCGATCCGCCGGAGCAGCTTATCCATAAAGAAAGCGACGCGGGCGATATAGCCGCTGTCCTCTAGCATTGACAGGAAAAAGAATAGTGTGACAATGATCGGAAGGAAGCTGAGAACGCTGCCGACTCCCGCAAATATACCGTCGATGATCAGGCCATGAATTACCTCGTTGACCCCCGCTGCTGTCATGGCTTCATCAGCAATCCTGCTGAGCACGTCAATACCGGTTTCAAGCAATCCCTGAAGCCAGGCTCCGATGACGCTGAAGGTCAGCCAGAAGACCAGGCCCATAATACCGATGAAGAAGGGAATCGCGGTGTATTTGCCCGTCAGGTAACGATCAATTTTCTCGCTGCGCAGTCTCTCGCGGCTCTCCTTCGGTTTTGTGACCGTCTCATCACATACCCTCTGAATAAAGGAATATCGCATGTCCGCGATGGCGGCACTGCGGTCGAGTCCGCGCTCATTTTCCATCTGCCTGACAATGTGCTCCATCGTCTCGGTCTCGTTCTGATCAAGTCCCAGCTGCGATATGATCAGAGGATCACCCTCGATCACTTTGCTGGCTGCAAATCTGACCGGGATGTCCGCCCTGTGCGCATGATCTTCTATGAGGTGGGCAATGGCGTGCAGACATCTGTGGACTGCGCCGCCGTGGTCGCTCTCATCGCAGAAATCCAGACGCTGCGGTTTTTCCTGATAGTGGGCGACATGGATCGCATGGTCAACGAGTTCGGCAACGCCCTCGTTCTTCGACGCGGAAATCGGCAGGACGGGCACACCGAGCAGCTCTTCCATCGCGTTGACGTCAATGGAACCGCCGTTGCCCACGACTTCGTCCATCATGTTGAGGGCGACTACCATGGGGATACCCATTTCGAGAAGCTGCATGGTGAGATAGAGGTTCCTTCCGACATTTGTAGCATCAACGATGTTGATGATAGCTCTCGGCTTCTCATCAAGAACAAAATTTCTGGACACGATCTCCTCGCTGCTGTACGGGGACATCGAATAGATGCCGGGAAGGTCCGTGACCAGCGTATTTTTACGTTCCTGGATCGGTCCGTCCTTCCGGTCAACAGTCACGCCCGGAAAATTTCCGACATGCTGGTTCGTGCCCGTAAGACGATTGAAAAGCGTCGTCTTTCCGCTGTTCTGGTTTCCCACAAGAGCAAATGTAAGCAGCGTCCCATCAGGCAGCGGATCCCCGCTCCCTTTCGGATGGAACTTGCCGCCCTCACCGAGTCCCGGATGCTCTCGTTTCTTTTTCTTTCTCGCTTTCTCTTCTCTCACTGACTGTGATTCAGCCGGCCTGACCTCGATCTTGGCCGCGTCATCCAGCCTTAGCGTCAGTTTATAACCGTGAATCATGAGTTCAACGGGATCCCCCATCGGAGCGAACTTCACGACCGTGACTTCCGCGCCCGGAATGACTCCCATATCAAGAAAATGCTGTCTGAGTGCTCCCTCACCGCCGACATGTGTAATCACAGCGGTATCTTTTATTCCCAATTCCTTTAGTGTCATTTCAGCTCCGTTGTACAAGTAATTGCCTATTCAGTTTCATCGCCCCGCAGGCAGTTGAACCTTCATACGATCAAACCTATTATCTTCCATTCCCGGAATAATTGTCAAGGACAGCGAAAAAGAACGCCAAGACGTTCTTGAATTCGGGCTTTCGGTTCGTAGCAGTTCCGACAGGCTGCCCCTGCATTTCGTTTCCGGCAGCAACGCATCCATCTTCGTGAGAAAAGCATTGCATATCCGACTGAGAGATCGAAACATGCGCAGCATGTTGCTAGCTCGGAAGGAAGGATATGCGCTTTTCGATGAAGATGATGCTTGCGCCGTAGTATGAAGCTTCGCTGCAGCCTGTCTGAACTGCTGTCCTAATCCCAGGCCTACGCAGTCAAAAAATCCGGATCGCACTATAGTACGATCCGGATTCTTGTCCCAAGTTCTGTTCTGGAAAGGACCTCAAAGTGGCCTCCGTGCTTG